>CAJYRE010000383.1 GCA_913776675.1 Rhizobiaceae bacterium | reverse complement strand
ATCGCCTGCTTGCGTGGCCACCTGTACCGTCTCGCCGGACAGGGTGCTGATTTCAGCCGCTGCCGCTTGCGAGCGCTCCGCCAGCTTGCGCACTTCGGATGCCACCACGGCAAAACCCTTGCCATGTTCGCCAGCGCGGGCCGCTTCCACTGCCGCATTCAGCGCCAGAAGATCGGTCTGACGGGCAATTTCCTGCACAATCGAGATTTTATCAGCAATGGTGCGCATGGCGGTAACGGCACGGGAGACGGCCTCGCCAGAGGCTTCGGCATCCTTGGAGGACTGGCGGGCAATCTTTTCCGTCTGGGCCGCATTATCGGCGTTCTGACGAATATTCGCCGCCATTTCTTCCATCGAGGCCGAGGCTTCTTCCGTGGACGATGCCTGCTCGGTTGCACCTTGCGACAATTGCTCCGAACCAGAAGACAATTGCTGGCTGCCCGACGAGACATTGTCAGACGCTGCCAGCGCATCGGCAACAACGCCCCGCAGACGCTCCACCATTGCATTGACATATTCAAGCAATGTACCAATCTCATCGCGTGAGCGGATCTCTGCCAGTTCTGTCAGATCACCATCGGCAACTTTGCGCACAGCCGTAACAGCACGGTTGATACCACCGGTCACACTCATCACAATCCAGATCGCTGCCAGAGCAGCAACGACGGATGCCACGGCTGCCAAACCAACCAGCAATGTGCGTGTATTGGCATATTCGACATCGCCTGCCGCATCTGCATCCTTGAGACGGCTCTGCTCAAGACTGACAATCTTATTGAGAAGATCATCAATCTCATTGACAATCTTGCGATTTTCACCCGTGGAAACTTTGAGAGCGCCGGCGGTATCCCCCGCCAGGAACAAAGCTTTCACCTCATCATCACTCTTGCGGAATTCAGCTTCAAGCGTTGCAAGCTTGTTCCAGAACACCTTGCCTTCTTCCGTTGCCTTGGCAAGGACAGCGGCAAAAGCCTCATCAAACGCTGTACGTGCCTCATTTGCCCTGGCAATATTGGATTTGATCTCCTCCTGGGACTGTGAGAGCAGAACATTCTTCTGCTGGCGAACCTGTTGAAGCTGCTCCATCTGAAGCGTCTGGGCCAACCGGAGGCGATCGACCGGACCTTCCAGCATGTTGCCGATAGCATCATTCATATTGCTCAGGCTTCGAAGACCGAGAACCGAGGTACAGATCAGCAAGGCCACAACAAAGCCAAAGGCGAGCGCAAGCTTCAGTTTAATTGTAAAACGCATATCAAAACCTCGACCTTAAGATGTGGTTGTGGGCAGTCCCACCCGAGAATCCGAACCGGCAAAAATGGCTTGTAGATTGGGGATAATAATGAATTCGCCATCACGCTTGACGAGGCATTCGATATAATCTGCGCGCCAGCGCATCCCCACCCGCGGGGCTGGTTCACTGGCTGATCGCAACAATGTCGTGACCTCAAAAACGCGGTCTGTCCGGATACCGGTCAGTGCCATTTCACCATCGAGATCAAGCTCGATGACGATAATGCGGCTATCAATGGTTGGCTCGGTGGCCTCCATGCCAAACGCCAGCCGAATATCGGCAAGCGGAATGACCTTGCCCCGGAAATTGATGACGCTGGAGACAAATGGCTGGGCACCGGGCACTTTGGTTTCCGGCAGCAGATCGATAATCTCCTGCACAGTCACCGCTTCGATGGCGAAGGTTTCGCCGTTGAGGTTAAAGGTCAGCACCGCAAGTTCATCGCGGCCAGCCCAGAGATTGTTGAAATCGCTCATGGTGGGTACAACGCTCATCCTGCTATCCGCATTTGCGCCTCTTGCTGCTGGCCAATGCTGACCAGATTGGTGACATCCAGGATCAGGGCAACGCTGCCATCACCCAAGATGGTTGCCCCCGAGAAGGTCACCACATCATGATGCAACCGGGACATGGCCTTGATCACGGTCTGATGGTCACCGATAATCTGATCCACCACCAATCCAACACGCTCATTGCCCGTGGAAATAACCACAACCTTCTGATAGGGGTCCGGCTGGGTGCCGGTGCGGAACATATCCCGTAGCCGCAGGAACGGCACCAGACTGTCGCGCAGAGAAATAAAGCTTCTGCCGCGTGAGCGCAGATCATCTTCGATGGACAGCTCAAGGCATTCTTCCACCGCAGACAGCGGAATGACATAACAACCCGTGCCCACACGCACCAGAAGACCATCAATAATCGCCAGTGTCAGCGGAATGCGCAGGGAAATTTCCGATCCCTTGCCTTCCTCACTGCGAATGTCGATAACGCCACGCAAGGCTTCGACGGTCTTTTTCACCACATCCATGCCCACACCGCGGCCTGACAGATTGGTGATTTGCTGCGCAGTGGAGAAACCGGGCTGGAAAATCAATTGCAGCAGTTCCTGATCCATCAATTGCGCACCCGGCTGAATCAGACCGGAAGCCTCCGCTTTGGCGCACACCCGCTCGCGGTTGATCCCACGGCCATCATCCTTGATGGTGATAATCACTTCACCACCCGACTGACGCGCCATCAGAATAACCTTACCGGTTTCCGATTTACCAGCCGCAAGACGATCCTGCGGTTGTTCCAGACCATGGTCGATCGAATTGCGCACCAGATGCACCAGCGGATCAGCCAGGCGCTCAATCACCGTCTTATCCACTTCCGTGGTTTCACCCTCGGTTTCCAGCTCGATGCTTTTGCCGGTTTCACGGGCAAGATCATGCACCAGACGGCGGAACCGTGTGAACAGACTGCCCACCGGCACCATGCGCAACACCATCATTGTATCGCGCAATTCACCAGAGAGGCGCTCCACATCTTCTGAAACAGAGCGCAACATGATGTCTGCGCTCGATCCTGCCAACTGGGACAGACGGGACTGCGCAATCACCAGCTCACCCACCCGGTCCATCAGCTCATCCAGACGCTCTGCCGGGACCCGGACATTTTCTGCGGGCTTGTTGTGCTTGGCATCCGCCGGTGCCGGACTTGCCGCTGCCGCAGCAGGCTTATGTTCAACAGCCGCTTTCACAGGCTGTATTTCGGATTTGACAACCGGCTGCACCGCTTCAGCTTTAGGCTGGGCTGTGCTGACCTGAGTCAATTGGATTTCCATGTCATCCATCACGAAGATGAACACATCTTCAATGTCAGACTTTGGCTTGTCGGTTGTCAGTGTGACAGTCCATCCCAGATACAGCTCTGTTGGTACGAGATCGTCCAGCTCCGGGACCTTGGATTTGTCGGCAACAACCGTGCATTCACCAAGCGCACGCAACTCATCAATCAAACCCAGCGGATTTGTGCCATTGATCATCGAGTTCATCGGCAAGCGGAACGTCAACCGCCAGACTGCAACGCCGGCAGAGACCGTCTCGACAGGGGCAGGGGCAGGTGCCGCAACCGCAACAGGCTGGGTGCCACTTTCGCCAACAGCGGCCTGCAACTTGGCCAGCAAGACCTCGCCTGCGCTTTCATGGTCACCGTTGGGGGTCTCCACCAGTGACTTCATGTGATCCTGAGCGTCAAGAACAGCCGCCACAAGCTCGGCCGTTGCTGGCACTTCGCCCTTGCGCACACGGTCAAACGCCGTTTCGCAATGATGGGTGAAGGCTGCCAGCGCCTCAAAACCAAACATGGCCCCAGATCCCTTCAGCGTATGAAGGCCGCGAAACACCGCGTCGATCTGATCCTGATTACCAAGGTCATGCAACAGATCCAGCAAGCCGCTTTCAATCTGCTCGAACAGTTCAGCCGCTTCCGTCCTAAATACCTGAATGGGATCCAGATTGGTCATTTTCCAAGAACCTTTCGCGCAATTTTCACCAGCTGATCGGCATCAAAAGGCTTGGTGATCCATCCTGTGGCCCCTGCGGCCCTGGCCCGGTTTTTCATGTCGGCGTCCGACTCCGTTGTGAGGAAGATGATCGGAATGCCGGTGTGAGCGGGTGATTTGCGCAAGGCTTCAATCATCGCCAGACCGTTCATGTTCGGCATGTTCAAATCAGTCACGATCAGATCGAACTGGGCTGATTTTGCCTTGTTCAGCCCATCCAGCCCATCAACAGCCTCGGTCACCTTGTAACCTGCATTGGTCAGAGCAATTTTTGTTGTCATCCGAATGCTGGCGGAATCATCAACGGTGAGAATATTTGCGCTCATTGCATTTGCCTTTCATGAAACCAAAAGAACCGGTCAGACGGATCCATCTCCGTCGTAAATCCACCGCGTTCAAGGATAGAGAGCAACCCGTTGCTGGCCGGGTTTCGAAGAGTGATGATTTTGTCATGGGTGTGCGCAAATACCCTGGCTGATTCCATCAGCTGCACAAAGCTGAGGTCGCATTCAGCATCCTGCGGAATGTCCACGACAAGCGCGCCTGCCGACGAAAGGCCAGCAAGCAACAGATCTCGGATTGATTGAACTGTACGAATGGTGAGCGCGGATGACAGCGCTACAGTTTCGAAGGCTTCGGTTTGCAATGTCATCATCATCTCCTGCCGACACGCTGAGAACGGGGGGGTGCATCATCCTGAGGCTGTTCTGCATTGGAGCAAGGGGGTTCCCGCAACTCTGCCTCGGAGGCATTCATAATCGCCATGATCGCGTGCCACTGTCGATTGAACGCAACAACGCAGGCCGGATCAAAATGCCGCCCGCTTTCGCGGAACATATAGGCAAGCGCATCCTGCAATGACCACGCCGGCTTGTAAGGACGTGGTGAACAAAGGGCATCAAACACATCTGCCAAGGCAACAATGCGCGCCTCAAGCGGAATATCCTCTCCCGCCAATCCCTTGGGATAACCACTTCCATCCCATTTCTCGTGATGACCACCGGCAATTCTCTCGGCAACGCGCAGCAGATCCGAG
>CAJYRE010000382.1 GCA_913776675.1 Rhizobiaceae bacterium | reverse complement strand
GCCTGCGTGTTTATCGTGCTGTCCATTTTGCATTCGCGCAAGCAGCGCAAGCGGTTTGGCTTTCCGTTGAAGCCGGTCTGGGCCGAATATTTCATGGGTGCCATCAGTTGCGGTGCCGTGCTGGGGGCTGTGGATGTGCTTAACAGCTATTACATGCCGGTGAATCTGGCGCGCAAATATGCCGAAGCCAACAATATTCCATGGCCGGATGGCGGGCTGGATATTTCACTCGGCATTGCCATTCCGGTGTTGATTGCGCTGGGCATTGCTTTGGTGATGAATTTCCTCACCAACCGCACCCGCTTTGGCCGTTATGTGTTTGCCATTGGCGGCAACCCGGAAGCGGCAGAACTGGCGGGCATCAAAACCCGCTGGGTGACAGTGCGGATTTTTGCGCTGATGGGTGCGCTCTGCGCCATTGCGGCGGCCATTTCCACCGCCCGCCTGAATGCCGCCACCAATGCGCAGGGCACGCTGGATGAGCTTTACACCATTGCCGCAGCCGTGATTGGCGGCACATCACTGGCGGGTGGTGCAGGCACCATTGTCGGGGCCATTCTGGGGGCCATCGTGATGCAATCGCTCAATTCAGGCATGGTGTTGCTGGGCATGGATACGCCCTTGCAGAGCATCGTGATTGGTATCGTTCTGGTTGTTGCAGTGTGGCTGGACACGGTTTACCGCGCCCGCACCCGATAAAAAGCAGGAGAAACGTTATGACACAACAGAACACGCCTCTTGTGGAAATGAAGAATATTTCCATCTCGTTTGGCGGTATCCACGCCGTGGATGATGCCTCAGTCAATCTGTTTCCCGGCGAAGTCGTGGCGCTTCTCGGCCACAATGGCGCGGGCAAGTCGACGCTGATCAAAATCCTCTCCGGTGCCTATAAGCGCGACAGCGGCGAAATTCTGATCAATGGCAAGGCCGCCGACATCAACAATCCGCGCGATGCCAAGCATTACGGTATTGAGACGATTTACCAGACGCTTGCCGTTGCCGATAATGTGGATGCTGCCGCCAATCTCTATCTGGGCCGCGAGCTGCAAACGCCTTGGGGCACGCTGGATGATGTGGCGATGGAAGCCAAGGCCCGCGAAGTGATGGGGCGGTTAAACCCGAATTTCCAGCGCTTCAAGGAGCCGGTCAAGGCACTCTCCGGTGGTCAACGCCAATCGGTGGCCATTGCCCGCGCCATTCTGTTTGATGCCCGCATTCTGATCATGGACGAGCCAACCGCTGCCCTCGGCCCGCAGGAAACCGCGCAGGTGGGCGAGTTGATCTTGCAACTAAAAAAGGAAGGCATCGGCATTTTCCTGATCAGCCACGACATTCACGATGTGTTTGATCTGGCCGACCGGGTGTTTGTGATGAAAAACGGCAAGGTGGTCGGTCACGCCAAAACCGGCGACGTGACCAAGGATGAAGTGCTGGGCATGATCATCATGGGCAAAGTGCCACCGGGTGCCATTCCCGGCCCCGGCGCCATGCAGGTAGCGTAAAAAAGGTAGGGTTCGTTGAGATTTTGGTGTGGAGGCGGCGAAAACTGTAAGTTTCGAGAACCGGAGCGGAGTGTACTTGAGGTACATGAGCACCGGATCGCAGGAACTTGCTGTTTGCAGCCCCTCCACACCTGAATATCAGCGGACCCTAAGCGGCGGCCCCCGTGGCTGCCGCCGCAATCAACACAAAACCCAGCACAATGCGATAGATCACGAACGGCCAGGTGGAAAAGCGCTCCAGAAAGCGCATCAAGCCCCAGATGGCAATCATCGAGGAAATGCCGCCCGCGATGAGGCCAACGGCCAGAAGCGCCCAGCCATGGGCATCGAGTGACAATTTGTGCAGTTCCCAAATTTCCTTCAACCCCGCCAGAATGATGGCTGGCAGGCCCAGAAGAAACGAAAACCGTGCCGCCTCCTCGCGCTTGAAGCCCAAGGCGAGCGCTGCCGTAATGGTGCCGCCAGAGCGGGAAACGCCAGGGATCAAGGCTGCGGCCTGGGCAATGCCCACCAGAATAATATCCAGCGGACGAATGCTGGGCAGATTGCGCTTATGCTTGGCCAGAAGCTCGGTTGCCGCCAGCAAACCACCCATGACAATACAGGCAATGCCAACGGCCCACAGGCTGCGCAAGGGTGAATCGCAACTATTGAGACTATGCGACAGGGCCAGACCAGCAATGACAATCGGAATGGTGCCAATGATGATCCACAGCACAAGCTGGAAGCTGAAATCATTGTAATCGCGCCGCTTCAAAGCGCTGATCGAGCCGTTGGCAAGGCCGAAAATATCGCGCCAGAAATAGCTGATCACACCCACCAGCGCTGCCATCTGCATGGCAGCAGAAAAGGCCGCCCCCGGATCGGGCCAGCCCAGCAGCGCAGGCACCACCCGCATATGCGCCGAGGAAGACACCGGCACCAACTCGGTCACACCCTGTACCACGCCCAGAAACGCCGTCTCCATAAAACTTAAATCGACAAACCCTGTTGCCGAGCCAACCGCGCACACATCCGCCATTTATCACCTCATTATGAGTTGGCTAAAGCCTTTCGATGTTTCACTGAAACACTGATACGCATTAACCTACTATTTTCCCATCGGATTTTCCGAAAACCGGTTCCCACTTTTCGGACCAAAGCTGTATCCCGACATCAAAGCCCGGCATCAAACGTGGCACGTTTTGAAACCGTGATCGTGGCAGAAGGAAGACTGCATATCAAGAGAGTGTGACACAATGCCAAAATCGAGGCTGAGCGTCCCCCAATACGTCAGAGATTCCGCTATCGCCTCTCACGGCCTGGCGGAACGATCCATCGGGACAAACAGCAACACAACTCTAGAGCACAGAAAACATTAGGACTATTTAAATTTATTATACATAAAAATGAGAGGCAAAGTTATGCAAGCACGCAGACGCGTTATGCCACCTTACGGTTCTGGAGATGAAAATGCGCCTTTCCCTTGGACAACTCTTAACATCGCTGTTCGCGATCATTCTTCTGGTTGTGGTGGGGCAAGGTGTCTATGCCGTGACATCGCTGAATACCATTGCCGCTGGAACACAGCAGATTGTTGAAAAGCGCGTACCAGCCTTCATCGTGATGGGACAAATCAACTCTGATCTGGGTGACATCCGCATTGCCCAGAGCAATTACCGCAGCGCGATTGATGCCGCACAGAGGGCAGAGTTTGAGGCAACCCTTACCAAAGCCTATGCTGCACTTGCGGCAGACCTGAAGAAATACGAACCGCTGATCGTCGATAAAGAAGATCTGGCGCTTTATCAGACATTTAACGCCGACTGGGCGAAAGCTGAAGGGCTTTGGAAGCAGGTCAAAACCATGACTGACGGCGGCAAGGCTGATGAAGCAAAGAAACTGTTTTTGACAGACTCTCTCGCCGCTTACAACAAGGCTGGTGATGATATTCAGGCGGCCGTTGACGATCTGGCTGGCAACACAAAGGACGAAGGGACCGCGAGTGCAGAGGAGATTTCTCTGGCCGCAAGCGTGACCTATGTTGCGCTTGCGCTGGCCCTTGTGATTGGTATCGGTGCCACTGTGATCAGTGCGCTGCGGGTTGTCCGTCCTTTGAAAAATATGACGAACACAATGGGCATCCTGTCTTCCGGCGATACCAGCACGAATGTGCCTTACAAGGATCGTCGTGACGAAATTGGTGCCATGGCCGCCGCCCTGCAAGTGTTCAAGGATGGCCTTGTGCGCAACCGGGCGCTGGAGGTTGAAGCCGAAACCGCGCGCCAAAAGGCCGAAGCCGAAAAAATCCGTTTGCAGCACGAAGCCGAAGCGGCTGCTCAGAAAAAATTGCAGGAGGCCACCGCAGGTCTTGCATCCGGGCTGAAACGCTTGGCGGCTGGCGACCTCGGCTTTGAGCTGAAAGAGCCGTTTTCGCCAGAGTTTGATGTCTTGCGGGTTGATCTCAATACTGCCGTGGCCGAACTGGGCAGAACAATTGCAACGGTTGCCACATCTGCCGATTCCATCAACAACGGTTCACGCGAAGTCAGTCAGAGCGCCGACGACCTGTCCAAGCGCACCGAGCAACAGGCCGCCTCGCTGGAACAGACGGCTGCCGCGCTGGATCAGATTACGGTCAACGTCACCAATTCTTCCAAGCGGGTGGAAGAAGCGCGTGGCGTGGCCAAGGAAGCCAACAGCAGCGCCGTGCGCTCTGGTCAGGTGGTCAATGAGGCCATCAATGCCATGCAGCGGATTGAGCAATCCTCTAACCAGATTTCCAGCATCATCACAGTGATTGATGAAATTGCCTTCCAGACCAATCTTCTCGCATTGAATGCCGGGGTGGAGGCCGCCCGCGCCGGCGAAGCAGGCCGTGGCTTTGCGGTTGTTGCCACCGAAGTGCGCGAACTGGCGCAGCGTTCGGCGAAAGCGGCGCGCGAAATCAAAGACTTGATCAACAATTCTACGGCGGAAGTTGAAAATGGCGTACGGCAGGTGCAGGAAACCGGCGATGTGCTGAAAGCCATCGAGCATCACGTCACCACCATCAACGGCCTGATGGACGCCATTGCCACGTCATCACGCGAGCAGTCGGTGGGGCTTTCAGAGGTCAACACCGCCGTCAACCAGATGGATCAGGTCACCCAGCAAAACGCCGCCATGGTGGAAGAAACCAGCGCCGCCAGCGCCAGTCTTGCGCAGGAAAGCGTGCGTTTGCAGCAGCTTGTTTCACGCTTCATCATTCCGGGTGGCAACAGAAACAGCGCCCAGCGCTACGCCGCATAAAACATCAAAAGCCATTATGACACTAAAAGGCGGATGGAACTTCATCCGCCTTTTGATTCAGATGGTATCAGGCAAAACTTGGTTCCTGCCGCGTCACCACATCCACTCTCTCTGATGTCATATCCCGCTCCATCGTCATCCCTCTGGAACCATACCATTCACCAAGGGCCTCCACACGCCGCGTCAAGCGGGGATAGGTCGAAAAAATATGCAACAGAAAACCTGAAATGGGTGGCAACATGGCTTCCTGTGCCTCGAAGGCATCGGGATTGAGTTGCGCATTCAGCTTGGCGCTGCCGCAGGCCAGCATTTGCAAGGCAGAGCGAGAGGCTTTCAGATTGTTGCACAGCCAAAGACCAACACGGTCACAGGTCAGCTCGCGCGCGCGAAAATAGGCAGTTCCAAGAAACGGAACAAACAGGCCCGGCAAGCGCAAGACATTCCAGAACTCATCCA
>CAJYRE010000381.1 GCA_913776675.1 Rhizobiaceae bacterium | reverse complement strand
GCCGATTTGATGGCCAACCATGCGCAATATTCCTGAAAAAATTCCAATGACAGCAGCGTATGGCTGCCGCGCCGCTGGCCGTCGCGCTGAATGCAGCCTGCATCCTCGGCTTTTTTCAGCGTGCGCTGCAAATGGGTGCGCGACATCATAAAACGCTCGGCCATGGCGGGTATGCTCAGCAGGCCCAGATCGTAAAATTCATCTTTCAAGGGAGCGCGCACGGCCAGTTGCAGAAAATGGTCCATGACCAATCCGCCACATTCCGTCCACTGCAACAAACCAACACGATAGGGCGGCTCCCGCCACTCCTTATGCGCAAGACAACGACGCGCAAACTCCGGCTGCACGCGAAACAGCAGATCCGGTCGCGCCTGATGAAGCGCCGCCCGATTGCCGCCATCCACATGATCCAGAACGGCCAGATTCGCACCAAACCACATTTGCAGCGCCGCCAGACTTTGATCACAGACCTCATAACGCAAGGGACGGCGCGGACTGTTGGCATCAAGCTGAATAAAACGATAGGACCGCAGATTTTCAAGAAAATGATGTGCTGTATTGCGGCTGACAACACCCATTTCCGCAATCCAGTCACTCAAGCTGGTGGCCGTTAGCCCCGGTCCAACCCCATGAACGGCATAATCCGCATAAAGCGCAAAAGACGCCTGCGTCAAAAGCCACCGATGATGGCAAACCAACGCACGTGATAACCGCGGACTTTCTTCAAACTTTACTGAAAGCTGATAGGCCATCAAAGCCATTGCCTCTGTAAAACGAGAAGACGATGCAAGATAATCGGCTGAAAGAGGCATGCGACACCCAATTTCATATCAATTCAAGACGTAAAGAAGAAAATACGCAACAATACATTTCTACATATCAATCATTGCATATTTAGAAAAAATTTTAAATAGATTTATTACAAAACAAATTATCAAAAACGTAAAATTAAAATAAGCACAATTGAATTTATATTCACACAATCCGATTCAAGAACGCATTGAGATACATTATACATCTAAAGCGGGATGATATTGATGACATTCAATACATCAAGAAGGCATTCCAGACACACAAAACCAACAAATGCAACAGGGAAGACCGATGATTTTCCCGCTTGTTCACCCAAAACCATGTCATCCCACCAGAAAATGCGAAGAGATGTCGCAGTCGACACACCGCCGACACTTGTTTAGTGGCATATCCTTGAAGACGCATTTTAATCGGCTGAGGAAAAGCACCCCTCCTCTTCTTATTCAAACTGGAAACAGACATGTTTGCCAACATCACGTCCATTGCAACATTGATGTTGTCCACCCTGCTCATGATGACGGGTTACGGGCTGATGAATTACATGCTCCCGATCCGGGGATTGCAAGAGGGCTGGTCCACTTTCACAATTTCCGTGATCGCAACCGGCTATACCTTTGGCTTCACACTATCGTGCATCATCACCCCCCGATTGGTCGGACGTGTGGGCCATGTGCGGGTTTTTTCGGCCCTGATTACCCTGTTGACGGTGGCAGTGCTGCTGTGTGCGCTGGTGATCGATTGGCATGCATGGGTGCTGTTTCGTGCCATTGCGGGTTTTGCCATTGCCGGCTGCTATCTGATCATTGAAAGCTGGCTGAATGAGCGCAGCAACAATGACAACAGAGGCGCATTTTTCTCGGTTTACATGATCACCACGCTGGCTGGTTCAATTGGTGGACAATTCATCGTGCCGTTTGGTGATTCTCATGGTGTGACATTGTTCATCATATGTGCGCTGATTTTTTCCACAGCGCTTTTCCCGACAGCCCTGTCCACGGCACAGTCCCCTGCTCCCCTCACGCAGGCGCGCTTTGACCTCTGGAAGCTTTACCGCCGTTCCCCGGTTGCCTTTGTCGGCTCCTTGCTGTCCGGAGCCTTGTCGGGTGCGTGGAGCAGTCTTGGCGCGGTTTACAGCCAGCGTGTTGGTCTTTCCACTGCGGAAGGTGCCACCCTGCTGGCCTGTGTTCTGGCAGGCGGCGCGCTCGCACAATTGCCGATTGGTCGGCTTTCCGATCGAATGGACCGCCGCAAGGTCATGGTAGGCGCGGGCCTTTTTGGCGCGGCCTGCTGCATCATCATGATCATCTTGGGCGGACTGTCACCCATTGCACTCTACATTTGCAGCTTTTTCGTTGGCACGGTGCTCTATCCTGTCTATTCGCTCAACGTGGCCCATGCCAACGATCTTGCCGATGCGGATGAATATGTCACCATTTCCAGTGCCATCATGATACTTTACGGCCTTGGAACCGTCACCGGACCTTTGATCACCGGGGCTTTCATGGAAAAAATTGGCCCTTCCGGGCTGCTGTGGAGCTTGGCGATCAGCTTTATGCTTTATGCTGGCTATGCCGCATGGCGCATGCGCAAGCGCGCAGCTCCCAATAGCGACTCCGGCAAAACCGAATTTCAGTCCCTGCCCATTCCATTGCCTGGCACGGATGTTGGCTCAAACAACAAAAGCTGACCTCAGGGAGGCCACGCGCACGTCAGGGAACGGGTGCCGAAACTTTTCTGGCGGCCTTGCGCTCAAGGCCCAGTTGATGCTCGCGGAAGATAATAAAAATACCGGACCCCGCAACGATCATCGTTCCAATCCATGTATTGATGCTGGGCAGATCATCAAACAGGGCATAACCAATGGCAGATCCGAACAGAATGGATGTGTATTCAAACGGCGCGATGGTGGAAATATCCGCATGGCGATAGCTTTCCGTCAGCAAAATCTGGGCCACACCTCCGCATATACCTGCACATGCCAAAAGGCCGATTTGGGACGCAGACAAATCACTCCAGCCAAAAGGAAGCGAAACGAGGGATACCAGCGTGGCGATGATGGAAAAATACAGCACGATGGTTGGTGTTTTTTCTGATTGTACCAATTGGCGCACCTGCAACATGGCCCCCGCCCCCAACGCCGCAGACGCCAGAACTGCAAGCGCCCCCATTGCCTCGGAAGAGGCCATGCCGCCCTCACGCAAGGTTGTCAGTTTTGGCCAGGAAATGATGATCACGCCCAAAAGACCGATCACAACGGCCGACCAGCGATAGAGCCGCACGATCTCCCCAAGAAACACCGCAGCAAAAACGACAGCAACCAGCGGCATGGCATAACCAATGGCAATGGCATCCGGCATGGGCAAGTTCACCAGACCATAAAAGCCGGACGCCATGGCACTAATTCCAATCAACCCACGCTTCACATGCCCGAAAATATTTTGGGTCTTAAACCCGGTTTGCAACTGGCCGATCCAGTACAGATAGGAGAAAATGGGAAAGAGCGCAAAAGCAGAGCGGTAAAAGGTAATCTGTCCGGCCGGAATGCTGCCTCCTGCCAGCTTGATGCAGGTTTGCATGATCACAAAGATCGTCACCGACGCTATTTTACACACAATACCTTTCAGCGGGTTGGCCAATCCGTCACCATTCATTGCAAGAACTCGCAAACACACCGCTGGCGGTATCAAAGCCTGTCAACGGTTCGCTTCCTGCATAATACCTTCAATCAGAATCGATTTCAGGCATTATGCAGCCAATATAAA
>CAJYRE010000380.1 GCA_913776675.1 Rhizobiaceae bacterium | reverse complement strand
CAAAGCCTGTCAGGGTTTGCCTTTGGCCTGATCATGATGGGCGGGGTTGGGCTGACCGGAATCATTCCGTTGCGCGACGCGGCCATTCTGGTCAGTGTGTTGGTGATCGTCAACGCGCTGCAAGTGTTGCGGCGTGGCTGGCGCGACATTGCCATGCGGGAATTTATCCCGGTTATCATCTCCAGTCTGTTTTTTTTGCTGGTCGGTTATTGGTTGCTCGGCATTTTGCTGGCCGCATCGCTAGATTGGCTGAAACTGGTGCTGGGGGCGGTCATTGTGCTGTCCAGCCTACAGCTTTTGCTCAAACCAGCCCCGCTTGAGCATCGCTCAGGCACAGGCTCCTTTGTGTTTTTTGGAGCAATCGCGGGCCTGATGGGCGGGCTGTTTTCAACCGCTGGACCACCGCTGGTTTATCATCTCTATCGCCAGCCCTTGAAGCCGCAAAGTGTGCGCGAAACACTGGTTGCCGTCTTTGCCATCAATGCCGCCATCCGCCTTGCAACTGTGGCTTTGGCGGGTAACATGCCCTCGTCACACTTCTGGTGGAGTCTGACCACCATTCCGGTGGTGATCGCCTTCACCTTTCTGGCCAAACGCTGGCCACCACCGATTTCACCAGACACCATGCGGCGTCTGGCCTTCCTGCTGCTGTTTTTATCGGGCGTGTCACTGGGCGCACCCGCCTTGCTCTCACTTTTCGGAGATATGTCATGACTCATCCGCTCAAAACCGCGCTGAAAGACCCATCACTTCTGGTTTCAAAAGCCTTTGTTGCAGGAAAATGGGTGGATGCCAGCGATGGCAAGACTTTTGAAGTCACTGATCCTTTTGATGGTGCCGTGATCACCCATGTGGCATCGCTCTCGCGCAGCGATGTGCATGACGCCATTGATCAGGCCGAAATTGCCCAGAAGGAATGGGCCAAGCGCACCGCCAAGGAGCGGGCCAAAGCATTGAAAGCCTGGTTTGACCTGATCATTGACAATGCCGATGATCTGGCACTGATTCTGACCACCGAGCAGGGCAAGCCGCTGGCGGAAGCCAAGGGCGAAATTGTCTCTAACGCCGCCTATCTTGAATGGTTTGCCGAGGAAGCCAAGCGTCTTGATGGGGATATTATTCCCGGTGCCAATCCTGGCCAGCGCATCATGGTTATCAAACAGCCAGTGGGCGTGTGTGCAGCCATCACGCCATGGAATTTCCCCAATGGCATGATTACCCGCAAGGCAGGCCCGGCACTTGCTGCCGGATGCAGCCTGATTTTGAAGCCAGCCGCACAAACGCCGCTGTCTGCTTTGGCTTTGGCGGTTCTGGCGGAGCGTGCCGGTATTCCGGCCGGGGTGTTCTCCGTCGTGCCCGGCGAAGCCCAGCCGATTGGTCTGGAATTTTGCCATAACCCCAAGATTGCCAAGATCACCTTTACCGGCTCCACCGGCGTCGGCCGCTGGTTGATGCGCGAAGCATCGGACAGCATCAAGCGCCTGTCGCTGGAACTGGGTGGCAATGCGCCGTTCATCGTCTTTGATGATGCCGATCTGGATGCGGCCGTGGAAGGGGCGATGATCTCAAAGTTCCGCAATGCCGGGCAGACCTGCGTTTGCGCCAACCGCATTTATGTTCAAGACAGCGTTGTTGAGGCCTTTACCGAGAAATTGCTGGCCAAGGTCGCCAACCTGCAATTGGGTCGTGGCACGGAATCAGGCACCACTC
Organism: Rhizobiaceae bacterium; assembly: GCA_913776675.1. Classification (GTDB taxonomy): domain Bacteria; phylum Pseudomonadota; class Alphaproteobacteria; order Rhizobiales; family Rhizobiaceae; genus Allorhizobium. The sequence goes on along the minus strand of CAJYRE010000380.1, from coordinate 842 downwards.
AAGGCCCGCTGATCGATGACCGCGCCGTTGCCAAAATGGAAGAACACGTGCGCGACGCCTTGGAGCACGGCGCAAAATTGATGACAGGCGGCAAACGCAGTGCGCTCGGCGGCAATTTTTATGAACCAACGGTGATGACCGGCGTAACGCAGGCCATGAAAGTCGCCAAGGAAGAAACCTTCGCGCCCCTTGCGCCGATTATCGCCTTCCGTGACGAGGCCGAGGTGATTGCCATGGCCAATGACAGTGAGTTTGGCCTTGCATCCTATTTCTACGCCAAGGACATGGGCCGAATTTTCCGCGTGTCGGAAGCACTGGAAGCGGGTATGGTGGGCGTGAATACCGGCATGCTGGCCAATGAGATGGCACCTTTTGGTGGCGTCAAGCAATCAGGTCTTGGCCGTGAAGGTTCCAAATATGGAATAGAAGGCTTTGTTGAACTGAAATATATCTGCCTTTCCGGCATTTGATAGGCATAAAACTTAGGCTGGGACCCCTCAGGCAAGCTTGCGTTGGAGCGTGAGGATTTTTCTCGAATTGGAGAGGCGATTGCGGCGCTCACCTGCCCCAAAATGTTCGTCTTTGAAGGTGGCTATGACGAACTGGCCATTGGCGACTGCGTGGCACGCGTTCTGGAACCGACGGCGGGGCGTATGTAGTCTCATATCAGTGCGCCTTGGTATAACCGCAGCTTCCGGACTTTAGAGCGTGTACTGTGTCACGGAAACAGTGAAACGCTCCAACTCTTTGTTTTCACGCATTTTCAGGAAAACCGTTACACACTTTTCCTGAAAATGCTCTGCTGCATAATTCCTAAAATCGATTCCGATTTAAGGAATTAT
>CAJYRE010000379.1 GCA_913776675.1 Rhizobiaceae bacterium | reverse complement strand
TGAATTGGCTGCGGTGAATAAATCAGCGCTGAATGGCCAAAATCACCTGAAAGAAGCCATCCGTATTTCTGAAAAGCCAGAGGTTCTACAGTCTATTTCGACATTGCTGGGCGATTACGCGACAGCGTCGATCAAGATAAAGGATTTTGTCAAAGAGCAGCGTGCGCAGCAAAGTCAGGATCTTGTGGCCCTGACGGCGCAGCGTGATCGATATACCCGGCCCATCACAGCGAAATTGAACGAGACAATTCAGAGTGCGGTTGCCACATCCCGCAAGGTTACGGAAGATGCGCGTGTTTCCCTGAAGACAATTGAGGAACGATCAGAGGTGATTACCGGCACCATCGAGGTTTTGATTGTGCTTGTGTTGCTGGCCACCGCCTTTGTGTTGCGCAGAACGGTTATTGTGCCCATCAAACTGCTTGTTGCGGCCATGCATCGGCTGTCCTCCGGCGATACCACGCGCAGCGCCGACTTTGGAAAACGACAGGATGAAATCGGCCAGATGTACGATGCCGTCGAGGTGTTTCGGGAGGCGGCTGTTGCCAAGCGGCAGTTGGAACAACAGGCAGAGCAGGGCCGCCTGCATCTTGAAGAGCAGCGCAAACTGGCCCAGTTGAAGGCCGAGGAAGATGCGCGCCAGCGCTTGCTGGTGGCCACCTCCGGCCTTGCCGCCGGGCTGCGGCGTTTGGCAGGTGGGGATTTGACCGTGGAATTGCGCGAAGCCTTTTCGGAAGAGTTTGAAAATCTTCGTCAGGATTTCAATCAATCGGTGCGCACTCTGGGACAAACCATGAGCGCTATTCTGGAATCCGTTGCCAATATCAACAGCGGCTCGAGTGAAATTGCTTCTGGTGCCAGCGATCTTTCCAAGCGGACCGAACAGCAGGCCGCCTCTCTTGAAGAAACCTCTGCGGCGCTGGATGAAATCACCGTGAATGTGTCCAACTCCGCCAAGCGCACACACGAAGCCCGCTCTGTGGTGATTGAGGCCAACAAGGCGGCCCGTCAATCGGGGCAGGTGGTGGCCAATGCCGTGGATGCCATGCAGCGCATTGAGGAATCGTCGGGTCAGATTTCCAACATCATTGGCGTGATCGATGAAATTGCCTTCCAGACCAATCTTCTGGCGCTGAACGCAGGCGTTGAAGCGGCCCGTGCGGGCGAGGCTGGCAAGGGCTTTGCCGTGGTGGCGCAGGAAGTGCGCGAACTGGCCCAGCGCTCGGCGCAAGCCGCCAAGGAAATCAAGGATTTGATCCGCAAATCCACCGAAGAGGTCGGCACCGGCGTCACCCTCGTGCGCGACACGGGCACCGTGCTGAAAACCATTGAGGATTACGTCTCCACCGCCAACGGCCATATGGATGCCATTTCCACTTCGGCGCAGGAACAATCCGTGGGCCTCACCCAGGTCAACAGCGCCGTCAACCACATGGACCAGATGACCCAACAAAACGCCGCCATGGTCGAAGAAACCACCGCTGCCAGCGCATCACTGGCAAACGAGGTGAACAAGCTTCGGCAATTGCTGGGGCAGTTCCAGATTGGTCGCGGTGCAGGGAGTTCTGGCATGTCTTATGCGGCGTGAGGGTTGTGATGCTGATGTAACCTCGGAGAAGCGCTTTATTCGGCTGATGGTTCTATGAATGTAATGCCTTAAGGAATGTCCGCTTTGCGTCAGAAGCGGACATTGCCTCTGCCGCAAAACTCTGGTGATCAGACACCGAATCCAGTATCACAGACTTTAGATCTCCCCGTCAAAATGGATGACATCGAATGGTCCTATCTGCCTTCTTTCGCTTTCTGACGGGGAAAAGGGAAGTACCAAAACACATTGGTCCCACCGAAATTGAAGCTGATGTACCTATCAAGGCGTCAGATCAAGACTTACTTCGCCGTGTCAGTTTCGCGGAACGCATAGCGACTATCCTGTCTGAACTGACTTTGGAGGAAGGCCGCGTTTTTGCGGTTCGAGGTCAATGGGGTGCCGGGAAAACGTCACTCAAAAACCTCGTCATAGAGCAACTCGCTAGCCGCAAAGGCTCGGCTGATTGGATGGATTTCAATCCATGGCAGTGGGGTGACGGAGATGCTATTGCCAAGGCTCTGTTTCAGCAAATCGCGGACAAAATTGGTGGAGCACTTTCATCGAAAGCGGCAAAGCGCGCCGCAATGTTCCGACGTTATGGCTCAACGCTTACCGGTAGCGCGGGTTCGGTAAAGAAGCTCGGCGCGAACGCGCCTCTCATCAATCTCGTGCTGACGAATGCATCGGTTGTGGCGTTGGCTACGTCTATTGGATGGTCATTGCCCGAGGCAGCAACGGTCGCTAGATGGATAATCGGTGCAAGTATTGCGCTTCAGGTTGTCCAGTGGTTGCTGCTTTACTTTGGAAAGGATCGATGGGCCGAGCCAGTCGACAAAATCCGCGCTGACCTTGAGTCCAGCTTGCGCGTTGCGGAAAAGCCGCTCGTGATCTTCGTTGATGACATCGATAGGCTGGAACCAGATCAAATCCGATCGCTCATACGACAAATCAAGGTCAACGCGAATCTTCCGAACATCGTGTTCGTGCTGCTATTTCAACCGAGCATCGTCGAACGTGCGCTCGATCCAATTGCAAATGGGCAAGGGCGTGAGTTCCTCAAAAAGATCGTTCAGGCTAATTTCGACTTGCCGGCTGTTCCAAAGTCGGTGGTCCATTCGATAATGACAAAGGACCTAGACCGCCTGATGGGGACCTATGCGGTCGCCGAAAACGGATTTGAAGTTGTCCGGTGGGGGAACGCATTGGTCGGCGCTATCCAACCCTATGTAGAAAATCTACGTGATGCGCGACGTTACGTCTCTTCCGTTGCTATTCATCTTCCGCTTCATACGGGTCGACAGGTGATGGAAGTCAATGTTATCGACTTTCTTCTTCTTGAAGCATTGAGAGTCTTCGAACCTGATCTACATTCCGCCGTTTTCCGAGACCGGGATCTGTTTCTCCAAAGCGGGCGCTTCCGGGGTGATGGCGCGGATAAAGACAACCGTAGCAGAATCAGAGAACCGATTGTATCGCTTGATGCTCAACGACAATCGCTCGCCGAAGAGGCGATAAAGCAGCTATTTCCAAAAACCGAATGGGCCTTTGGTGGGGCGCAGTACGGGGACGATTGGCTAACGTCCTGGAACTCGGCCAAGCGCGTTTGCACGGCCAGATATTTTCCCCGCTACTTCGAACTGCAAACCCCACAAGGTGAAATGTCGGAGAACGAGTTTTCGGACCTTCTTAATGTATCAGGAGACGGACAACTGTTGAGCGAGGCAATCAAAAGGCTCGAAACTCGAGAGCTTTTAGGTTCTCTTGCATCAAGGCTTGATGATTCCGTCAAAACACTTCCCACTACAACAGCGCCTGTACTCTTACCGGCAATGTTTGAAGTCGCTCAGAAGCTTGTCGACCACAATGCGACCCCATTTGGATCGCCGTGGACCTCCGCTTGGCGAGCTATAAGCTGGTACATTGATAGGCTCCCCATAGACGAGCGAGGAGCGCTTACACTCGCGGCGTTCCGATCGACCAAAGCATTGTCCGTCGCGGCAACGATCATCCATCTCAATGATCCGGAGTCGCAAGAGGAAGGTTCACGTATCGAACCTAAGCTTGAGAAGGAGACAGTTGAGGAGATGAAAGCTGAATGGGTTCGGCAAATCCGAGAGCGAGCAGCGATGCCAGACAAGCTCCTCGAAGACTCAGACCTCGGCTCATTGCTTTACAGATGGAGAGACTACACCAATGATTTAGACGAACCACGAAACTGGGTTCAGTCCACCGTTAAAACGGACGAGGCCTTTGTTGCTATATTGAAACGGCTAATGACCACTGGAACGAGTCACGCGATGGGCGACTTCGTTTCACGAAGCGTTGATTCCATCCGGCTTGATGCAATCGAGGATTTCTTAGGAATAGAAACAGCACAAAGAAGGCTCTTAACGTTAAAACGACCTGCTGATGAACTCGGAAGACGAGCTGTCGACTCGCTCGCAAAGGCTTTATCCGGCAGAGCAGAGCATTGAAAAATTCTGCTTTGCGGCTACCGGAGTTGCTGCCAAGAACGGCGTCTTTCTGGATATTCAACAGGCAGGTCAATTGTTTCGCTATGAATGCGCGATTCAGTCCCTTAGGGTTCCGCGGCCAATGGTTGCATTGAGCCGAATGCCGAAATCACCCCATGTCGCAATCCATATCTGCGATGTCGTAGGCCAAGCGGGCGCAAGGGGCCTGCTTGTGGCTAGATAGGCAAAAGCTCAAACCCTCTGAAAAACAATGGTTCTGATCCGTTTGATGGTTTAGAATTGCAGCCTACGGGGATGGGCGGGTTAAAAGGATAGGTCGCGCTGTGCGGATCAAGGGTTGGCGGGGTATGTCGCTTTCCTTTTGATGCTCCCGCGCCTGGTAGGAAAACGAGGGTATCATGGATATTCACAGCACCGTTCTGCGTCAGCTCAAAAATCGGCGCGAAGGCTATAGCCTTGAGCAGCCGTTCTATATCGATAAGGACTATTTCAAGCTCGATATGGAGATGATCTGGTATCGCGATTGGCTGTTCATGGGCCATGATTGCGAAATCCCCAAGGCTGGCAATTATTTCACCGTGCAGGTGGGTGATTATCCGGTGGTCATCGTGCGTGGTCGGGATGGTGCGATCCGAGCCTTCCACAACACCTGCCGTCACCGTGGCCATCGTGTCTGTACGCAAGAGCGCGGCGCATCGGCCAAGCTGGTTTGTCCTTACCACCAGTGGACTTATGATCTCGATGGCTCGCTGGTGTTTGCCCGCCAGATGGGCGATGATTTTGATAAGTCCCAGCATGGAATGAAGCCCGTGGCCTGCGAGAGCGTCGGCGGCTACATCTTCATCTGTCTGGCCGATCAGCCGTTGGATTTTGCGCCGGTGCGCGCCACCATCGAGCCTTTCATGCTGCCGCATCGGTTGAAAGAGGCCAAGATTGCCCATCGCAACACCATTATCGAAAAGGGCAATTGGAAGCTGGTGTGGGAAAACAACCGAGAATGCTACCATTGCGCTGGCAACCACCCCGAACTGTGCCGCACCTATCCCGAAGCGCCGAGCGCCACAGGCGTGCAGGGTGCTGGCGATGATCCGGTGATTACCGAACATTGGCAGCGCTGCGAGGCGGCTGGCCTGCCCAGCACCTTTACCATGCATCAAAGCGGTCAGTTCCGCGTGGCCCGTATGCCGCTGGTTCAGGATGCCGAAAGCTACACCATGGATGGCAAGCCCGCCGTCAAGCGCAAGCTGTCGGATGATGTGACCATTTCGCACATCGGCACCATGCTGTTGTTCCATTACCCAACCACTTGGAACCACCTGTTGGGCGACCACGCCATTTCCTTCCGCGTGCTGCCGATCAGCGCCGAGGAAACCGCTGTCACCACCACTTGGCTGGTGCATAAGGATGCGGTTGAAGGCGTGGATTACAATCTGCACGACCTGACCCACGTGTGGAACATGACCAATGATCAGGACCGCTCGATTGTCGAAGAAAATGCCTTTGGCATTCGCTCGCCTGCCTATGAGCCGGGCCCTTACTCGCCTGATCATGAAGGCGGCGTGATGCAATTTGTGGAGTGGTACGCCAATTTCATGACAGACCGTTTGCAGGGTGATAAAGCGCCCCTTTCTGTGGTGGCTTAAGCATGACGGCGAAGACGTCTTACAAACATGTGGATCAGATGCGGCCGTGGTCAGACCGGACGCATCTGCTGGAATGTGTGGCATGGACCCCGGAAGCCCCGGATGTGATGACCTTCACCTTCAAGCCGGATCAGCCGGAACATTGGTTCCGCTATCTGCCCGGTCAGTTTGTGACGCTGGAATTGCCGGTGGGGCCAGAGCCGGTGTTGCGCACCTATACGCTGTCGTCCAGCCCATCGCGGCCCTATACGGTGGCGGTGACAGTGAAGGCGCAAAAGGACAGCATCGGCACCCGCTGGATGTTTGACAATCTCAAGCCCGGCATGAAAATCAAGGCCATTGGCCCGCTGGGGGATTTCTCTTACGTCAAACACCCCGGCGACAAATATCTGTTCATCTCGGCAGGTTCCGGCATCACGCCGATGATGTCGATGACCCGCGATATGGCCGACCGCCAGCCGGATAGCGATATTGCCTTCATCCACTGCGCTCGTTCGCCGGATGATATTATCTTTCGCTGGGAGCTGGAATATAAGGCGCGCTATCTGCCGCATTTCCAGCTTGGCTTTATTGTTGAGCAATTGCGGCGCTCGCAGCTCTGGTCTGGCCTGCGCGGCTTTATTGACAAGGCCAAGATTGGCCTGCTGGCCCCGGATTTTCTGGAGCGCACGGTGTTTTGTTGCGGGCCTGAGCCGTTCATGGCCACAGTGCGCGAATCCCTGGCCGGTGCCGGCTTTGATATGAGCCGCTATCATGAGGAAACCTTCCAGCCCGTTGCCCCGGTGCTGCCCGTGGTGGTGGCTGATTCCGCAGGCGAGGTGAAGCCCAACAAGATTTCCTTCACCATGGCCGGTAAGGATGCGCTGTGCGAACCGGGCTTTACGGTGTTGCAGGCCGCCCGCTCGGTGGGGGTGCGCATTGGTGCAGCGTGCGAATCCGGCCTTTGTGGCACCTGTAAGGTGATGAAAATCTCCGGCGAGGTTGAGATGGCCCACAATGGCGGCATTCTCGATGAAGAAATCGAAGAAGGCTATATTCTGGCCTGCTGCTCCCGCCCCAAGGGCGATGTGGAGATTGAGGCCTGAGGCCATTTGTTGAAACAGGCTGGCTCGCCAGCCTGTTTTCTCAATGATCACCGGATCTTGCCCGCTTAATCTGAGGCCTTGGCACCGTGTTCGGCGGCTGTCTGCTGTGCGATCGCTTCTTTTTGCTTCTGGGCTTTATCTTGATCGTGATGCCACTTGATGGCGAAAAACGCTGCCGTGCCCAACACGATAATCTTGAAGGGAAAGAAGACGATTGGAAACCAATCGACCCAGTCGTTCGTCATTGGTCAGTTCCTTTCACACATGATGCTGTCATGGATGCGTGTGATAGGACAATATCATCGTAGGGGGAATGTGCGTTTTGTCGCGGGGTTGATGCATTGGAATGCGAACCTCATGACATGCCGCGGTCGGTATTACATCCGGGCAATAATCTCGCGCAGAGCAGGCTTTTTGGCACCCAGCATCAGCACATTGCGCAAGGCCACCTGCGGATCGCTGGTGCGGAACAACAGCCCGTCTTCGCGGATGGATCGGTCAATGGTCATCTGGCGCTTTTCCTGATCAGGCTTCAGGGCCACGGCAAAATACATGCGGCCATAGCGCGGCGTAACATGCTCAAAGAAGCTTTCCTCGCCCCCGATCTCGGCATTGAAATTGGCAATGTAGAAGGACCATTTCACATCGGCATACTGGGCAAAATTGGTCCGGGCCGCGGTCACATGACAGTAACCGAGATGGGGAATCTCATCCAGGGTCTTGTGGAAAATGATTTTGGGAAAGCGTAACGAGCGGTGAAAACCATTCAGGCGTTCATAGGTGGTTTCGCCTGCACTTTCCAGCCGGGCCGCTGTGCGGGCCGCCACTTCCTCATGCGTCAGATAGCGTTTTTCATTGGCCAGCCAGTCATCTTCCTGACGGATGATTTTGCCGGTGCGTAAAAATTCCGAGTGGCGGCTCTTGCTGCGTTTTGATGCAAGCG
>CAJYRE010000378.1 GCA_913776675.1 Rhizobiaceae bacterium | reverse complement strand
CTTTCAAACACCCTTTGGGCATCGCCATAGCGCTTCAGGTTGAGATAGACATAACCACGCATCACCATCAGATCGGCACGCTCTGTTGCCAGTTGCGCGCGGCGATCCAGCAAATTGATTGTCTCTGCATATCGACCGGCCTGAAAGCTGGCAACGGCACGATCAGCCAGCAAGGCCACCTGTAATTCCGTCGCCCGGGCACGATCAAGCTCGTGGTTTGTTGCGGCGGCAGCAGCGTTATTGATCAGCCCCAAGCGCAAATAGGCCAGTGTCTTGCCGTAAGCGGCATCGCTGCGCACCTTGGCATCCGCCCCGCCAAGCCCGTGATCAAAGGCTTCAATCGCCTCGGCTGCACGGTTTGCTCTCATCAAACACCACCCTTGGGCCACGGCCTCCCCGGCAGAGAGCGTACGGACGATGACAGCCGATGTACACGTCACGCGCCCTGCGCGACCACGCGCCGTCAGGCCGGGTGCAGCAGGATCCCGATTGCCCTCCAGCCTCTGTACCAGCTCTTTTCTGTTGCCATCGATCGGCACAACCGTTTTTTGTGCAGGATTGCCGACAGCATCAACAGCCAGTTTTGCCATAGGCTTGCGCTCTGTGAGAGCGGCAATCCGTGGGGAGCGCCCCGCCCAAAGCGCTTGAATGCGCCGGACCCGATCCGCCATTTTCAACTCATCTGCGGTAATCGCCAACCCATAGGCAGAAGGCTCATCGTCAGCTTTCCACGACAAGGCCAGAGAAAACCAGTCCAAAGCCCGCGGCAACTGCTGAAAAGAGCGCGCATACCAGCCAAATTGTTGGGCTGTATCAACACTTCTGCCAGCCACCGTTTCCGTTGCCATGCGCGCAAGCACATCGGGCGCAATCACAATTGGAGGCTCTTGCGCCAGAAGATTGGTTGCTGCCGCCAGATAGGCCTGCTTTGCCTGCTCGGAACTGCTGCGCCAGCCATATAGCACCTGTTCCGCCTCCGAAAACGCCTTGCGCGCTTGCAAAACCAGCGCCAGACCTTGCGAAGCAGAGGCACTATTCTGCTGGTCATGGGCAAAACGGAACCATTTTTCTGCGTTCGCAAGCAGATTGCGCCGGTAGTCATACCAGCCAAGCAACAGGGCATCCGAGGCGCTGCGATCCGTCTCGGCCAGCTTTTCCAGCCGCTCGATCCAGATTTTGGCAACCGTAACATCGGGCGTATCGGTGGCCTCGGCAACAAAACGACGGGCAAGATCGTTGCGCAGGCTCTCAAACTCCGGCTGTCCGGCCGCATCGGGCTTTTCCAGCGTCAAAAGCTTCTCCACCATGGCAGGCGGCAAAAGAGTGGAGGCTTTCTGCACCGTGGCAATCCGCTCTGCGGGCACCGTGCAATTGGTGAGAATATAGCCGTAGGCGTCACGAGCCCTTTCGGGACGCGCCGTTTTTGCAAAGGCTTCCGCCACCCGCCACAGCGCATCCACATCCTTGCATGACAGCAGGTCAGGCTGTTTCAACGCGGCCTCAATGACCGCATCATATTGCTTGAGATCAGAAGCCTTGACCAAGGCTTCGCGCACCTCGTTCTGCTTCAACGCCGTGGCAAGATCATCCGGCACACGCCAGGCGCTATCGGCCTTTTGCCGATCGGCAATGGCTTTGCGCAGATCATCAAAGCGCTTTTCAGAAAACAGCTTCCACAGGGTATCCGTTTGCGGATCGCTCGCAGGTGCATCGGCCAAGGGGTCCTGCGGCGGCACCCAGCCGGGGTAGAGCGCTTTCAACCGCGCAATTTCAGCCTGAAGCCTGACCGTATCACCGCGTCGCGCAAAATAACGCAAGGCACTGAGATCTGCGGGCAATGGCGCGGGCTTGGCCGCAGCGGCCAGCGTCAATGCTTCTGCCAGAGCCTGTTCTCTGCCAGACGTGGTTGCTTGTGCCATTAACACCGGCTTGGATGGCTGAAGCGCGGTGCGCAACCACACCGGCGACAGAGCAAAATACTCCCCACTCGCCCCGATGGCGCGATCCAGACCGCCCATCCGAATGCTTGCAAACGCAACGCTTGAGAGCAGCAAAGAGGATAGAACGATGATAACAGGTCGTTTCAAGAGCGCCTCCCAAGTCGACTGAGCAGGACGTTCGTGACCAGCCCCAACACCACGAGAAAGCCAACAAGCACGAAAGCATACCACGAAATATTGCTGGAGAACCAATTGGCAGCAATCATCCGCGCATTGTGGAACGAGAACGGCTGCGTGACAAACAGCTCTGTCTGCTGTGGCGCAATCGTCTCCACCTCGTTTCCGGCCGGATTGAGGGTGGAAATACGGCCCGAAAGGCGCTGCCAGTTTTCCTCTTTCGCCATGCCGGTCATGCCCAGTTGCAGGTCAGCGCCGGTTGGCGCTGTTATCAATGTCGTGATGCCCGCCCCTGCGCTGGCCTTGCCCTGCACCACCATGAAAGAGCTTTTGTCGGAGGGAGAATAATTCACCTCCGCCATCGGAATAAAACGCAAGGAGTCGAATGTGAGGTTGAAGTTTCGGGCAAACCAATCGCTGAAAATGCCAATATTGCCTTGCCATCCACCATCGCGCACCTTGGTTTTCCAATCTTCAAACCGCACCTGGTTCGCATCGGTGCGAACCTGTGTTTCAGGCGTGTGCCATGTTGTCTGGCTGGCAGGATCGATACCAAGCTGGGTGAGAACCGTCGGCGACAGGTCTGAAATGGCCCCCACGACAAGGCTGTCACGGCCAAGGAGTGCTGTGGGTGTTGAAACAGCTTCAAGGGGAATCATGTGGCCTGCCGTATTGGCCAGACGCGCAACCAGCATAGCCGCTGCCGACATTGTATCCGCATCCAGTCTGCTGGCATACAGCGCAACCGGCTCTTGCGCTGTCGCAGCAGCATAAGGCGCGGCGGTTCCATTGGTGGCCGCCAGATTGGGCACCATGCCCAGGCGCGCAAAATCCTGCATAAACAATTCGGAAGTATCGAACAGCGCA
>CAJYRE010000377.1 GCA_913776675.1 Rhizobiaceae bacterium | reverse complement strand
TCATGCTCTCCAAAATCGGGGCGAACGGGCTGGTCATCGTCGGTGCGGCGGTTTTATCGCTGATTGTGATTGTAAAAGGCGTGCTGGCGGTTCCTGTCGCGGGCTCTTTGGCCCTCTTTATCACTGCGGCTGTTCTTTATCAGTTTGCTGTTACATCGCTGGGCATTCTGATTGCAACCAACTCATCATCCATGGCTCAGTTTGGCCTGATTGCCATACCCATTCTGATTGCCATGAACCTGCTTTCGGGCAGCACAACCCCCATGGAAAGCATGCCCACGTGGCTGCAATATATCATGCAGCTCTCACCCTCGACGCATTTTGTGGCCTTGTCACAATCCATTCTGTATCGTGGAGCAGGTCTTGCGAGTGTCTGGTACGCCATGGTCGCCATGCTGCTCACAGGCTCCGCCTTTTTCCTGATGGCCATGCTCCGCTTTCGGCAATCCTTACTCTCGGCATCATGACGTGCTGGTGATAAAAGCGCTGACCCTGAAGAGATTGTCCGGTTCAAATGGAACCAGGCGAACGTATTGTTTCCTTTTTTTCGTTTGTCTGTTCGGGAAAAACGGATGAAAGTCCTTCGTCCGCCATCAGCTTCGGCAAACGCTCCAGAAGGAGATTAAGAAACTGCCGAGCAGCCGTTGTCAGGGCTTTTGAGCTTGGATAGACGGCGTAAACCGTTACCGGATCCGGTGCCCACTCTTCCAGCAGCGGGATCAACCGCTTCTGCGCAAATGCGCTGGAACACAAGGCCTGCGGCAGAGAGGCGACCCCCAACCCCTGATATGCAGCATGCAAAAGCGCGCTGGGTAAGGTGGTGGTAAAAACCGGCGCAAAATGATGGATATGCACCTGGCGCGCTTTGTGCAAACGCCATTTCCATTCACTACCCCGACTGCCAAGACCAATGCAGCGAAGCCCCTGAAGTTCGTCGGGATTTTGCGGAGCATCACGACCATCCAGGACATCTGGCCGCACAGCCAGAACATAAGGGGCCACCATGATCCTGCGAGCAACAAGGGATGTATCCGGCAAGGGTGTAAAACTCGGATAAATCACCAGATCGGCGCGCGTATCCCGTGGATCGAAAATCCCCATTGTTTCCTCAAGATGCAAGCGCACATCCGGAACCGAGGCGGCAAACTCCACAGCGAGCGCATCCACAATGGCAGCCCCCATAAAGGGTGGACAGATGACATGCAAAACGCCGCTTGGATGCGCACGAGCGCGCTCGGCCAAGGCCAAAACCTTATCCGCTTCATTGGCCAGCCGCACACAATACTGATAGCATTCAGCGCCAAAATTTGTCAGCCCAAAGCGTCGGCTATCACGGTGATACAGCGGCATTCCAAGTCTGGTTTCCAATTCAGCAACACGGCGCGCCAGCGTGGATTTGGCAATACCCATTTGTCGGGAAGCAGCGGAAATGCCACCGCATTCCACCACTTTGCGAAACAGGTACATATCATCAAGACCGTTCATTTACGTCTCATTTTAAAGACTATATCGTCTTGAATATAGAACATACATTTTGGAAAAAACAGCTAAGATCGTCTCGAAACTGAAACGAACGGGATGAGTGTCATGCTGGTTACAGAGAACATCATTGTCGAAACACCCTTCGGCTCCATCAAAGGAACCAAACGCGACGGCTTGGCCGTATTCCATCGTGTTCCTTATGCAAAACCTGCCACCGGCGAAGGTCGTTATGCGCTGCCAAGTGAACCTGTAATCTGGAACGGAGTGCTGGAAGCGGTTGACTCCGGGCCGGTTGCCCCACAACTGCCTTCACGGCTGGATGCCGTGATGGGCACCTACCCCATGCATCTTGATGAAGACTGCCTGCATCTCGATATCTGGTCACCCGTGACGGCAGATGCTTCTGCACCCGTGCTGGTGTTCATGCACGGAGGTGGTTTTATGACGGGTGGTGGATCGCTGCCTTGCTATGACGGCACCCTGCTAGCAAAAAATAGCGGCTGCGTTGTTGTGACCATCAGTTACAGAATTGGACCGCTCGGCTTTCTCTCAGAGCCGGCATTCGCACCAACCAATCTGGGCATACGCGATCAGATTGCCGCGTTGAAATGGATCGGAAAAGCCATCTCCGCCTTTGGCGGCAATCCACACACCATAACCGTTGCCGGTCAATCGGCTGGCGCGTACAGCATTGCTGCCATGCTGGCCAATTCGGATTGCAAAGGGCTGTTCAAGCGGGCCATTCTGATGAGCCCTCCCCTTGGGCTGAAGCTTCCAAAAGCAGACAAAGCCCGGCCCACAGCAAGCGGCATGTTGAAAGTTCTGGGTCTTGATCCTGCCAATCTGAACGCTCTGCGCACATTGCCCATCGACCGTATCCTTGAAGCATTGCGCCTTTTGCCGCAAACGCTTCCTCCGTCGCAAGTGCCTGGAGATATGGTACCACCGTTCACACCTGTCATCGATGGCGATGTGATCACCTGCGATCCGATTGATGCGATCCTTCAAGGATCGGCCGCTTGGTGTGACACCATAATCGGCACCACTCGGGAAGAATACAGCTCCTTTGCACATGGCAATCCGCTTTTTGAAAACTTTACCAATGAACAACTGGTTGCCGAATTCTCTCGCGTCTTTGGTGATGATGCGGATACGGTTTTGGCCAAAGCCAGAAACCGCAGGATTCCAGCCCGGCCCGGGGCTCTGCTTGCCGATCTGCGTGCCAATGAAACGTTTATTGAGCCCAGCGTCGCCTTTGCCAATGCGCAAGCGCATCATGGCGCACGGTCCTACATCTATCAGTTTGACTGGCAAGCACCAACAGCAGGCCTGGGAGCCTGCCACTGCATTGATCTGCCGTTTCTGTTCGGCAATCTTGAAACATGGCATTCTGCATTATCGATTGCAGGTGCAAATGCCGATGAGCTTCGGGACTTGTCAAACATCTTCCAACGTGCCCTGATGTCTTTTGTGCGCACAGGATCACCAGAGGCCGACGACCTACCCTCCTGGCCGCCATATATCGACAATGGCAGCAAGCTTCACTTTGACAGGACAGTGCAAGCCTATGCAACACCTTGATCACCACTGCATTTTGTCAGCTGTTGAGGGCTTGACCTGAGCCCCGGCTTCCTTCGATTTTTTCTGGAGAGTCTTGGCTTTTATGAGGTTGAGGCGCACCCCAAAACCCCGAAAATTCTAGTTCTCTCTGGACCAAAATTGGGGTGCATCTCATGATCATTATTGTTTTTTGTTTCGTAAGCTTATAGGGAACCAGTCCGGGCTGCGGGTACACAGCCACGGCGACGAAGCAAGAAATGTTTAAATATTGGTGAGCTGCACGGTTCTTCAGCGTTGACATTGAAGGGAAACAGATGAGAAGCTGTATTTTGGTGACCGGCGGGGCGGGCTTCATTGGTTCAGCGCTCAGCAAGGAAATATGCGGCAAAGGCTTAGAAGTTGTTGCCATCGACAGCTTTCTTGAGCAGGTACACCCTAATGGTAAGCGATCAGAGTTTTTAGATGATCGCGTAGTCCTTATTAAAGCAGATGTACGTGATCCGAACACCTGGACCGACTTTCTGAAGAACTATAACCCAGTCAAAATTATTCACCTTTGCGCTGAAACAGGCACTG
>CAJYRE010000376.1 GCA_913776675.1 Rhizobiaceae bacterium | reverse complement strand
ATCCGCGCTGGCGGCTTGCTGTCCACCCCGGAACCAAATGAAGCCGCCAGCCGCCTGTCTGGCCTGTTGATTGGCGCAGAAATTGCCGGGATGCGACAATTCTACGCTTCTGGCAAAACCGTGCATATCGTGGCTTCCAAATCGTTGTCAGCGCTTTATATTCGCGCTCTCACGCTGGCTGGAGCCAAGGCCCAAAGCCTTGACGGCAGTGCGCTGGTTCGCAACGGCCTGTTTGCCGCCGCCCAACATCTCTTTGCCCAACATCTCTTTGTAGGATAACACCCATGACCTCTCCCATTGTTCCATGGCCTACCCTGAAGCGCGAACTGGTCGCCATTTTGCGCGGCATCGGTCCGGCTGACATTGAAAGCGTGGTGGAAGCCCTGCTGGAAGAGGGTTTTGAGGCCATCGAAGTGCCGCTGAATTCGCCAGAACCCTTCGTGTCGATTGAAAAAGCCCGCAAGCTCGCACCCAGTGAGATTTTGATTGGCGCAGGCACCGTGCTGGATGCGGGTGCGGTTGAAGAGCTGCACAATGTTGGCGGCAATCTGGTGGTAACCCCCAACACCGATCCATCGGTCATTGGTCAGGCTGCACGGCTTGGCATGGTGACCATGCCCGGCGCGTTTACGCCCACCGAGGCACTGGCCGCCATCAAGGCAGGCGCATCGGCCATCAAATTCTTCCCCGCCAGCGTGTTGGGTCCAAGTGGCATCAACGCCATCAAGGCGATTTTGCCACCGCATATTCCGCTGGGTGCCGTGGGCGGCGTGGGCGAAAATAACTTTGGTGATTATCTCAAGGCCGGAGCCCGCGCCTTTGGCATTGGCACCAGCCTCTATAAGCCCGGCGACAAGGCCGATGTGGTCAAGGCCCGCGCCGCCAAACTAGTGGCCGCCTATGACGCAGCGGTTGCAGCCCACAAAGGCTAACACGATACTCACAGATGTGCTAAGGACGGCCACCGGCTTGAAAAAAGCCGGTGGCAGTTTGATTTTGGGAGGCACAATGCGGCTGGTGCTGTTTGGTCTTGGCTGGTTTTGTGTGGCGCTTGGCGTGATTGGCATTTTTCTGCCGCTGCTGCCCACCACGCCGTTCATGATTCTGGCGGCTGGTCTGTTTGCCCGCTCCTCACCCCGGTTTGAGCGCTGGTTGCTGGAGCATCCCCGCTTTGGCAAGCCATTGAATGATTGGCGACAGCAGGGCGCGATCTCGAACCGCGCCAAAGCGCTCGCCGTCAGCATGATGGCAGTCAGCTTTCTGGTCCTATGGTTTTTCTCAACCGCGCCGCTATTTGTAAGGATCGGCACCGGGGTTGTATTGGCAGGTTCTGCCAGTTTTGTCCTCACACGCCCACAGCCCAAACCGCCGTCTGATACCAGAAACACCGAAAGCATGTCTTGATGACTCACAAAGATGGCAGCATGGACCTTGGCGATGAATTGCTGATCGATGATCAGCCAGAACAACAACCAAAAGTTGCGCAGAAACGATCCAGCCTGTCACGCCTCATCCTTGGCATCAGTCTGGTGCTGATTGCCTTCAATTTGCGCCCGCTGTTTTCCAGTGCATCAACGCTTTTGCCGGAGATCCGGGAGCAGATCGGCCTTTCTGCTTTTGGAGCCAGCCTGCTCACCACATTGCCCGTGGTGTGTCTGGGAGTGTTTTCGCCGCTGGCCCCCAAGCTTGCAGATCGGTTCGGGGCTGAGAAAACCTTGGCTGCCATGCTGCTGCTGCTGGCCATCGGCACGGGCTTGCGCGGACTGGGTGCCATTCCGCCGCTGTTTTTCGGCACCGCTTTGGCGGGAGCCTGCATTGCCATTGGCAATGTGCTGCTACCCGGTCTGGTCAAGCGCGATTTTGCCGATCGGGCCGCCCTGATGACCGGATTTTACACCATGGCGCTGTGCGGTGGTGCGGCAGCCGCCGCAGGCCTTACTTTGCCGATTGAAAAAGCCAGCGGCGGCTCGCTGGCCACGGGCCTTGCCATCTGGGCGCTGCCTGCTCTTGTGGTCTGTGTCTTCTGGCTGCCGCAAAGCTTTTCCACCCATGCCAAACGCGCATCAGCGCGCATCAAGGTGCAAGGTCTGTGGCAGGATCGGCTGGCATGGAATGTCACCCTCTACACCGGGCTGCAATCAGCGCTGGCCTATTGTGTGTTTGGCTGGCTGGTGCCAATCCTGCGGGAGCGCGGGATGGATGGTGTCACAGCCGGCGGCATTGTCTCCGCCTCCGTCATGGTGCAGGCTGCCGCCTGTATTGTGGCACCACAATTGGCGGTGCGCGGTAAAGATCAGCGGGTGGTGAATGCCGCCTTTGCAGCCATTGCCGTCATTGCTTTGCTCGGCCTGTTGTTTGCACCCCTGTCCACTGTCTGGCTGTGGGCTGTGCTGCAAGGCATTGGTCAAGGCAGCCTGATTGCGCTGGCCATGACCGCCATTGTGCTGCGCGCGGGCAGCCCGCAAATTGCCGCCCATCTTTCCGGCATGGCGCAATTTGTCGGCTATTGTCTGGCCGCCATTGGTCCACTGCTGGTGGGGCTGCTTCACAGCCTGACCGGCAGCTTCTCTGCCGCCGCACTTCTGTTTGTGGCACTTGGAAGTGGTGCTGCATGGCATGGCTGGCGCGCAGGCAGAAGCCTCCATGTCCATGTAAAAACGACCGAGCAAATCCATTGACTCTTCTATTGCACCGTGCGCCATATGTCGCGCACTGCGCTGTAGCTCTTTCAATCTGCTGCATTATTGAGTCTTACATCGATTCCGATTTAAAGAATGATGCAATAAGTTAGACGTAGGCCGCTGGAAGTGACGGAAATGGGGAGCCGAAAGACATGTTGACACGTCTGAAATATGCCTTTGCAGCTTGCGCACTGATGGCGGGCTTTCAATCACCACCCGTTCTTGCCGCCGACCAAAGCCGCAGCGTTGAACTGTCGCAAGACAGTGATTATGCAGGCTTTGACCTGCGCACCGTGCAAAATATCACACAGGATCAATGCCAGGCAACCTGCGTGGATGATAAAGCCTGCCGCGCCTTTACCTATAATATCAAGGCCCGCTGGTGCTTTCTCAAATCCGATTTCAACACACTGAACAGTTTTGCCGGGGCCGTGGCAGGCAAGATTGTCATCAAGGATGCCCAGCCCGATCTGGGTCTTGCACCCAAACTCGCCTTCATTTCGGATGATCTGCGTCAGCAGGCCAAGCAATTTGGCGATAATCTGATCAATACAGCCACACCCTCAGAGCTGGGCCTCAGCACAATCATCGGCCGAGCCTACCGCGATTACACCGCAGGCTCAGGTGACTACGCGCTGGAGGGCTTTCTCTCGGCTCTGTTGATCAACCCCGACGATGCCAGCCTGTGGATTGATGCCGCCCGCGCCGGAAATACGGTGAAGAACAATCGGGAAGCGGCCAACAAGGGGCTTTATGCCGCCCTTCTGGGATATGATCGTACACGCACCGCCAAAGGCCGTGCCGATGCGCTGGCTGTTCTGGCCAAGGCGCTGGAACGCAACGAAAATTATCGCGCCGCGTTAAGCGCCTACAAGGCCAGCCTTGATCTGGTGGCCGATAAAACCGTGCGGGCCGCCTATCTGGCGCTGAAAGCCACCAAGGGTTTTCGCATCACTGGCAACACGGTGGATGCCGATGGCATCACAGCCCGCGCCTGCGTGCAGTTTTCCGATCCGCTCATTGCCCGTGGCATGGATTATACCCCCTATGTCACGGTCGATGGCAAGCCACCAGCCGCCATGGAGGTTAAGAACAACCAGCTCTGCGTGGAAGGGCTGGAACATGGCAAACGTTATCTCGTCGCCTTGCGGGAAGGTCTGCCCTCATCGGTGGATGAACCGCTGGCGGCCAAAACGGATATTGACATCTATATCCGCGACCGTAGCCCGAGTGTGCATTTTACTGGCGACAATTTTGTGCTGCCTTCCTCCGCCCGGCATGGCATTCCGCTGGTGTCGGTCAATACGGATCGGGCCAATCTGAAGCTTTATCGCATTGGCGATCGCGCCATTGCCCCGTTGATGTCCAATTCACAATTTCTGTCACAGCTCAGTGGCTATAGTGCCAGCCGTATCGAAGAAGACAATGGCGAGTTGGTCTGGCAGGGCAGCATTGATATTGCCACCACGCTCAACCACGATGTCACCACCAGTTTTCCGGTGGACGAGGTTATACCAGAGCGCAAGCCCGGCATTTACGTGCTGACCGCCAATCCTGCCAGCGACAAGTCCGATGAGTGGAATGACCGGGCAACGCAGTGGTTTGTGGTGTCCGATATTGGCCTGTCCACCTTTGCTGGCACCGATGGGCTGACGGTTTTTGCCCGTGCCCTGTCCTCAGCCAAGCCCATGGCTGGCATTCAGCTCAAGCTGTTAGCCAAGAACACTGAA
>CAJYRE010000375.1 GCA_913776675.1 Rhizobiaceae bacterium | reverse complement strand
CACCAAACTCAAGGCACAGATCCTTTTCCGAGATGACAGCCCCCGGAGACATTTGCAGATGAACGATAGCCTGACGAAGAAGCCAATATATCTGTTCTGCCTTCGGTAATGCCCTGGTTTTATCGTCGCCCATAGAAAACCTATAAATTTTACTAGAAAACCGCCACTAAAGAAGTTTTTCATCACCCCGTTGACAGGCGTTTCATGATCTGCGTTATATAACTCATATATTAGTTCACGGCGCAAGGGAAATTTTCAACAGCCTGTGAACAGGAGGAATGAACGGGGTGACGAGGAGGTCAGCCCGCACATTATCAATCATGAAAAGCCTTTCAGACCGGCGCGCTTCCTCTGCGAATGGGCACGGCTGAGCGGATCAGCATGTGTGAGGAACGGATCATCATGGCGACAATCACCTATCTCACCCGGATCGAATTTGACGCGGGCGCGATTTCGAAACTGCCGGGGCTTCTGGCCGAACTCGGCGTGAAAAAGCCCCTGATCGCCACTGATAAAGGGTTGGTTTCGACGGGTCTCGTCGCAAAGATACTGGCTCTTTTCACCGAAGCGCCCGTCGTGTTCGACGCAACCCCTGCCAATCCAACGGAAGAAGCGGTGATGCAGGCATTTTCACTGTATCAGCAGAGCGGCTGTGACGGCATTGTCGGGCTTGGCGGCGGCTCCTCGCTTGATCTTGCCAAGGCAGTGCGGTTGCTCACTGGCCATCCTGCACCGCTTGCGCAATATACAGCGGTGGAAGGCGGGGCACAGAAAATTCACGGGCGAATCTGCCCAATGATTGCCGTGCCCACCACCTCCGGCACCGGCTCCGAAGTCGGCCGTGCCAGCGTCATCATCACGGCGGAAGGCCGCAAGCTTGGTATTTTGAGCGGTTACATGCTGCCGTCCATTGCCCTTTGCGATCCGGAACTGACCTATGGCCTGCCGCCCTTCCTCACCGCCGCCACCGGCATGGATGCGCTGTCCCACTGTTTGGAAACCTATATGGGGCCGTCGATCAATCCGCCTGCCGATGCCATTGCATTAGACGGCTTAAAGCGCGGCTTTCCCGCCATCCGCAAGGCAGTGGCCAATGGTCAGGACAAGCAGGCACGATGGGACATGATGATGGCTGCCCTCGAAGGGGCCATGGCGTTCCAGAAAGGCCTTGGTGCCGTGCATGCGCTGACCCATCCGTTGGGTGCCATTCGCGAACTCAACCTGCATCACGGCACCCTGAATGCGGTGCTGATGCCCGCAGTGCTGCGCTTCAACCGCCCGGTGATCGGCGCAAAATGGGATGTGATGACCGAGATCCTCGGTGGTGCGCCAGATGAGATCATTGCGATGCTCAACAAGGACATCGGCATGCCATCTGGCCTGACGGCCATGGGTGTGACCGAAACGATGATGGATAAAGTGTCGGGTGAAGCACTGAAAGACCATTGCCATGCGACCAACCCAAGGCTCGCCAGCCGGGAGGACTACCGGATGCTTTTGCAGGAATCGGCCTGACAGCCCGGTACTATGACAGACAAGAGGGAGGAGTAACCATGACTGAATTCGAGGAAACCAAAGATCGTGCCCGGTTTATGGGTGATCTGAAATTGACCCGCCGTGGCGTTTTGAGTGCCGGTGCGGCGCTGACGGTCGCGGCTGCATTGAGCAAGCCTCGCCTTGCCAATGCTGAAGACCTGAAATTTTGCGCATCGCTTGGCTGGACGGTTTGGGAATCGGGCCGCCACATCGTGAATGGCTATAAGGATGCCGTGGCAAAGCTGGGCGGTACACTGACGATTGCCGATGCCAATTACGACATCAAAAAACAGGCCGATCAGATCGCTGCCTTTGTTGCATCCAAGCCTGCCGCCATTTTCATTACCCCTGCCGATGCGGCGGCCATTTCACCTGCCGTGCAGGCCGCTGTCGCTTCTGGCATTCCGATCTTCTGCGGCGACAGCTATGTGCCGAATACCACCGTCACCTCCACCGCCATGTCAAACAATTTCGGTCTGGGTGCAGCGGGCGCAGAATATATTGCCAAGCGGCTGAACGGCAAGGGACAGGTGGCACTGGTCAGCCTGCCCTCCAATGAATCCTGGGATCAACGGACGCTGGGGGCAAAATCGGTGTTTGCCCGCTTCCCGGATATCAAGATCGCGTCTGAGATTGCCTTTGCGCTGGGCGGCACAACAACGCCGCGTCAGGTGGTGGATAATATCCTCACCGCCAATCCCAACCTCGACGCCATCTGGTGCGCTTGGGATGGGGCAGCGTCCGAGGGTACGCTGGCTATCCGGGCGGCAGGCAAAAAAGTGTTTATCACCGGCATCGACGGTGGTCGTCAGTCGTTTGAATATATCAAGGCAGGCTCGCCCTTTGCCATGACCATGGCCCAGAGCTTTTATGAGATGGCTTATATGAACGCCTTCTACGCCCATGAGGTCGTCGCAGGCCGCAAGGCTCCGCGCTTTGTGATCACACCGTCCTATGCCGTGACACAGGACAGCCTGAAGAACCTGAAGGACTTGCCGGACAATTACGATCAACCCGGCGAAGCGATCAAGCTCGGCTGGTCGCGCGCGCTTTAATCTCAAGCAAGGCAGGCCGTTCACGGCCTGCCAGGTCTG
>CAJYRE010000374.1 GCA_913776675.1 Rhizobiaceae bacterium | reverse complement strand
GACGGACGCCCGCTTGACAGCACTCATTGATGGTCAGCTCTCTCCAGAAGACGAAGCTTTGCTTTTGCAGGAGATTGAGCAAGATCCGCATCTGGCAGAGCGTCTTGAATTTTTATCACGTGCCAGCCTGAATTTCACAGAAGCCTTTCAGCCAATGCTGGATGAGGCCCCTCTGGCACAGTTGCAGGCACAACTGGATGCAATTCCCGCAAAGGCCTCCCCTCCCCCACGGGTCGCGGCCAATAGCAACGCCCACGCGGGGCGGCGTGGCTTTCTGGGTTTGCTGGCCGCATCGGTTGTGGCAGGTATTTTTGCAGACCGTGCGTGGATCAGCGTAACAACCGATAGCGATCAGGACAAGAATGACGGTTCTGCATGGCGCGCCGTTGTGGCCCAATATATGGCGCTCTATACGCCAGAAACATTGGGAACCGAACCAACGCCTCTCTCAGAGCAGCAAGCCGAACTGGCATCGCTCAACACACAGCTTGGCCTGAAACTGACACCGGACAATATTGCCCTGCCCCATCTGGAATTTCGTCGTGCCCAACTTTTGGCCTACGATTCCAAACCGCTGGCCCAGATTCTCTACGTTGACGGCAAAGGTCGCCCGATGGCCCTGTGCATTTTGCGTGATACAGCAGGCCCGCATCCGGTCAGTGCAGAAACACGCCAATCCATGCAGGTCGCATGGTGGGCAAACAACCAGTATCAGGCTTTGCTGATCGGCCATGGAACGGCCAATGACATCAATGGGCTGGCGGATACCATGCGTGAACGGTTGTTTTCGTAAAAAGCCAAACCCCATCACAAGGGTCGGGTATGGGTGACATAGTTCTCAAAAAAATCCGAGAATTTTGCCACCCGTGTGGGAAGCTTTTCATAGGGTGGATAGTAGAGCGTCAGCCACAAAGGCGGCGGCTCCCATTCCGGCAGAATCTGTTGCAGGCGCTGATTGGCAAGTGCCTGCTCGACAATAAACAGCGGAAGCAAGGCCACCCCCTCCCCATTTTCCGCCAGCCGGGCAATCAAATCACCATTGTTACCCGCAAAATACTGTCCAGCCTTGATTTTACGGGTTCGGCCAGCATTGGAAAGTTCCCAGATTTCGCTTACCGAATCCTCATCATAGGCAAGACAGGCATGCTCATGCAGCTGGTCAGGATCCAGCGGAGTGCCAAAGGCTGCCAGATAACCGGGAGAGGCCACCAGAACACGGCGCACCCGGCAGATTTTGCGCCAGATGGTTGATTTGTCCTTGGGTGCTTCCGAAATGCGGATGGCAAGATCCACGCTGTCCGATACAATATCGATAAAGCGGTCTGTCAGGCTAAGAGAAATCGACGTATCCGGATATTGTACCCGAAAACCAGAGGCGACATCGAGCAAAATCTGCTGACCGAGAGACATGGGCGCATTGATGCGCAGCAGTCCGGCCGCCTCCCCCTGCTGTTCGCGCACCTCTTCATTGGCTTTTTCAAACTCTGCCAAAAGCGGACCGACCCGCGCCGCATAAACCGCTCCTGCGGATGTCAACGACACCTGACGTGTGGTGCGCAGCAGCAATTGCACACCCAGCCGCTCCTCAAGCGCCCCCACGGCCCGCGTGACAGAGGGCGCTGTCATGGAGAGATGCCGGGCCGCCGCCACGAAACTGTGCAATTCGGCGACAGCCAGAAATGCTCGAATATCCTGTAAATCGCTCATGCCTTATTATTACGTATTTTGCAATAATATTGTCAATATTATTGCTATTCCGATTTGGTCCGATTTGCAGCATCTTGTGGTCAACAGAGGCACACGGCCTCTCAACCGAAAGGAACACACATCATGCTGACACAGATCAAGGGCCTGCACCACATGACCTCCATGGCTGCCCACGCCCAGCAGAACAGTGACTTTTTCACCAAGACCATGGGTTTGCGCCGTGTCAAGAAAACCGTCAACTTCGATGATCCGGAAGTCTATCACCTGTATTATGGCGATGAAGTGGGCACACCGGGATCGGTTATGACCTACTTTCCTTTTCCGCATATCGCACCTGGTCGCCAAGGCACCGGCGAAGTGGGCGAAACCTATTTTGCGGTTCCAAAGGGCGCACTGGCTTTCTGGAAAGAGCGGTTAATCGCGCAAAATGTCACCGGCCTGAGCGAAAGTGAAGTCTTTGGAGAAAAGCGGCTGCGCTTCAATGGTCCCGACCGCGACAGCTTCTCGCTGATCGAGGTAGATAACGACCACAGAGTGGGCTGGAAGAACGGCAGCATTGCGGCATCCGAGGCCATTCAAGGCTTTCATGGCGCAAGCCTGCGGCTTCAGGATACAGCCGCCACCAGCGAACTCCTGGGCCTTATGGGCTATCAGAAGGTGGACACGCAGGGCAATCACACCCGTTTTGCCATCAGCGGCGGCAATGGGGCCGATTTCATCGATCTGGAAGCCGTGCCGGATGGTGCGAGAGCCCGTCCTGGTGCCGGATCCGTCCACCACATTGCCTTTGCGGTCGAAAACCGCGCGGCACAGCTTGAAGTGCGCAAGGCGCTGATGGATACGGGCTATAATGTGACCCCCGTGATCGACCGGGATTATTTCTGGGCCATCTATTTCCGCACACCCGGCGGTGTGCTGTTTGAGATTGCCACCAACGAACCCGGCTTTGACCGTGATGAAGATACCACCCACCTCGGGGAAGCACTGAAATTGCCGACCCGTTATGAGCAGCATCGTGAACACATCGAACAATTGCTTGAGCCCATCACAGATTAACCTGTTTATGGCGGGGCAAGGCCCCGCCCCTGGAGGCTTCATCATGACAACCCAGCTTTACCATGCCCTGACCAAGGCACCCATTGCCCATGCCCCGTTGATTTTTGCGTTTCACGGCACAGGCGGCAACGAACATCAGTTTTCCGAACTGGTCGAACAGATTGCCCCCGGCGCCGGGCTTGTGTCGCCACGTGGTGATGTATCGGAAT
The DNA here is from genome assembly GCA_913776675.1 of Rhizobiaceae bacterium. Classification (GTDB taxonomy): domain Bacteria; phylum Pseudomonadota; class Alphaproteobacteria; order Rhizobiales; family Rhizobiaceae; genus Allorhizobium. The sequence goes on along the minus strand of CAJYRE010000374.1, from coordinate 2,270 downwards.
ATGGCGCGCTACGATTCTTCCGCCGCACCGGCGAAGGCGTTTACGATATGGATGACCTCGCAGAGCGCACCGAGAAAATGGCACGTTTTATTGCTGGACATAAAGCAGCGCATCCCGGCCGCCCCGTCTATGGGCTTGGCTATTCGAATGGGGCCAATATTTTGGCAGCAGTGAGCTTCAAACATGCCGATCTGTTTGACAGAATTGCACTTTTGCATCCGCTGATCCCATGGCGACCAGAGGATAATGCCGAGCTTTCGGGCAAAGAAGTCCTGATCACCGCTGGCCAGCGCGATCCCATCTGCCCTTTGCCGCTCACACAATGCCTTGTTGATTATTACAAGGATCAGGGCAGCCGGATTGAAACGGTTTTTCATGATGGTGGCCATGAAATACGTCAGCAAGAACTTACCAAATTGCAGGCATTTATCTCCGCCCCTTCTCAGGAGTAACCCTCATGATTCTGATCCACGAAGCCATGAACCGCGGCCATACCGATATGGGATGGCTGAAGAGTGAGCATAGTTTTTCGTTTGGTGGTTTTCTGGACCCAACCCGCATGGGCTATGCCAACCTGCGGGTTATCAATGAAGACCGCATTGTTCCGGGGGCCGGGTTTGGCGAACATGCCCATGACAATATGGATATTCTGACACTGGTGTTGTCCGGCACACTCAAACATGAAGATACACTGGGCAATGTCGTCACCATCGCACCGGGTGAAGTGCAATTGATGTCTGCCGGAAGCGGTATTCGCCATTCAGAAATGAATGCATCGGATGCCGAAGCGGCCCATTTCCTGCAAATCTGGCTGATCCCGGATCAGCGAGGCGGTGCGCCCACCTACCAGCAAGCCGCCTTGCCGCCAAAGGATAGCGCCCAGGACTGGACTGTGATTGCCAGCGGCAATGCCAACGGAAAAGCACTGAAACTTCTCTCCGATACGCATGTCTCCATGGCCTATCCACGCGAGGGTATGACAACACACCTGCCCCGTCAGCCGGGCCGGAGATATTTCATGCAGATTGTCGAGGGGCTGGCGATGGTGGATGAAGAGCGCTTGGGAGCTGGTGATGGTGTGCAGATTGGCGAGGAAGCCATGCCTGATCTGCAATGGGTCACCGATGGCCAAGTCCTGCTGTTCGACATGCAGCGGTAGAGTTTGTCTGAGAAAAGGGGAGTCCCGTTTTCCTGAAAAGACAAATTCAAACAACATGATGAAGAGTCTGTCCGATGTGACCTGAACCGGACAGACTCTCACGCCAAACAAGGCAATCCGATGCCTCATCCTTGCTGATTTGAAACTCCATCTTTCAGCGCTTGACAGAAATGTTATCGATAACATATGCTCTTCTCATTGACGCTTTGGGAGGAGCAGATGGATCACGACAAGCTTCTTGAATTTCGCGCCGTCTCAAAAGAGTTTGGCGGCACCAAGGCCCTCACCGATGTATCGCTGGATCTGCGAGCGGGTGAAATTCTGGCCCTGCTTGGAGAAAACGGGGCCGGAAAATCGACCCTGATCAAAACACTCGCCGGTATCTACAAGCCCGATGGCGGCGAGATTCTGTTTCGCGGCCAGCCTTATCATCATCGTCCGCCAAAACCCAATGAGCGCCAGTCTGTGGCCTTCATCCATCAGGATCTCGGGTTGATCGAATGGATGACCGTGGGGGAAAATGTAGGGTTGGCGCAGGGCTTTTCCATGCGCAGCAAATTGATTGACTGGGGCTCGACAGAGCGGCGCACCGCACAAGCTTTGAAACTGGTCGGCTGTGATTTTGATCCATCCACCCGTGTGCAGGATTTGACCCGCACAGAAAAATCACTGGTGGCGATTGCCCGCGCTTTGGCTGTTGAAGCCGATGTTCTGGTGCTGGACGAGCCCACCGCAAGCCTACCCGCCGATGAAGTGGAGCGGCTGTTTCAGGCCATCCGCCCGCTCAAAGAGCGCGGCGTGGCGATGATCTATGTATCGCATCGTCTGGATGAAATTTTCCGCATAGCCGATCGCGTGGCCGTGCTGCGCGATGGACGCCTTGTGGGGCAAACGCCCGTGCAAGACACCAACCCGGATGAATTGATCCGCATGATTGTTGGGCGCAAAGCCGATCAATTGTTCACTCGCTCTGAAACCAAAACAGGCGCGCCTTTGGTGCGGGTGCGCAATCTGGTGTGCAAGAGTACGGGTCCGGTTTCCTTCGACCTGCATCAGGGAGAATTGCTGGGCCTTGTTGGTCTGCGGGGTGCAGGTCAGGAATTGATCGGAC
>CAJYRE010000373.1 GCA_913776675.1 Rhizobiaceae bacterium | reverse complement strand
GGATCTTCGATCATCTCGTTCCACTGGGCGATCCAGCCGACTGTGCGGGCCAGAGCGAACAGCACAGTGAACATTTCTGTGGGGAAGCCGAGGGCGCTCAGTGTGATGCCGGAATAGAAGTCCACGTTTGGATAGAGCTTCTTTTCGATGAAATAGTTATCGCTCAGAGCAATCTTTTCCAGCTCCAGCGCAACCTGCATCAACGGATTGTTGCTGTTGCCCGTGGCTTCCAGCACCTCATACATGGTTTTTTGCATGATTTTGGCGCGTGGATCGTAGTTTTTGTAAACACGATGGCCGAAGCCCATCAGGCGGAACGGATCGTTCTTGTCTTTCGCCTTGGCAATGTATTCCGGAATACGGTCTACAGTGCCAATTTCCTTCAGCATGTTCAGAGCTGCTTCGTTAGCACCGCCATGGGCTGGGCCCCAGAGGCAGGCGATACCAGCCGCAATACAGGCAAACGGATTGGCGCCGGAAGAGCCAGCCAGACGCACCGTTGAGGTGGATGCATTCTGCTCATGGTCTGCATGCAGAATGAAAATGCGATCCATGGCGCGCGCCATAACGGGATCAACCTTGTACTCCTCGCAAGGCACGGCAAAGCACATGTGCAGGAAGTTGGAGGCGTAATCCAGGTTGTTCTTTGGATACACGAAAGGCTGACCGATGTGGTACTTATAAGCCATGGCCGCAATGGTTGGCATTTTTGCAATCATGCGCAGGCTGGCCACCATCCGCTGGTGCGGATCGGTAATGTCGGTTGAGTCGTGGTAGAAGGCCGACAGCGCACCAACCGTGCCAACCATGACCGCCATGGGATGTGCGTCACGGCGATAGCCGGTGAAGAAGCGCGACATTTGCTCATGCACCATGGTGTGGTGGGTCACACGGTGGTCGAAGTCAGCCTTTTGTGCGGCTGTTGGCAGTTCGCCGTACAGCAGAAGGTAGCAAACTTCGAGGAAGTCGCCCTTTTCGGCCAATTGCTCAATAGGGTAGCCACGGTGCAACAGAACGCCTTCATCACCATCAATGTACGTGATTTTGGACTCGCATGATGCCGTGGAAGTAAAGCCCGGATCATAGGTGAACTTGCCCGTGTGCTTGTAGAGTGCAGCAATGTCGATGACATCCGGGCCAATTGTGCCGCTCTTGACGGCCAATTCGACCGACTTGTCTTCAATCTTCAAGTTTGCGCTTTGTTCCGTCATGCTGATCCTCCGGATAATAGGCGGGGAGGCGCGGCTTTCGCTGTGCCTCAGGTTAAGCGTTATCAATTAGCTATATGATCCGGAGGTTAATGCCAAGCTATCGTCACGATAAAGTGTGCGCCGCAATATGCCTCTGCCGCAAATCTCTTATGCATTATGGTAAAGCCTTATTTTAAGAGAGAAACGACTATCTTCTACATCTCTTGATTGCTATCGTCTGTTGTCGCAGACAAGAGGACGGTCGGGATGAGCATAAGCTCAAGCCATGACAACAATGGGGTTTGTCCGATCAAAAGGGGAGGCGTATCGATGGGCAACCTGAAGGTGAAGGGGCAGCGACAGCTTTGAGCGAGCAGCTCCAGGAGTGGCAACCTGTCGTGGAAAGGCAGCCCGCACTGCGGCGGGCGTCGCCATCATCCCGGATCACGCCTGCAAGCGATTTTTCCACGTTTGAAGACAGAGAAAACCCAGAGAGTTACCGCGCTTCGATACCGTCCGTCTCGTGGGGGCAACGATTCGGACAAACCATCTGGTCGTGTGTTGAGCAGGAACTCACCTATGGGCGCGCATTTTTGTTCATGCCTGTTTTTCTCGGGCTGGGTTCTATCTGGTGGTTTAGTCGACCGCAGGATCTGGCTGGAGTTCCAATCTTTCTTTGCTGTCTGGCCTGTGGATTCGTATGGCTGAAGATTCGTTTTCGTCAGCCTCTGCTTGCGGCCTTTGTCGGCATTGCTGCTTTATTCATGGCGGGAATGGTTCTTGCGGTAATTGAAACCACACGGCTTGATACAATTATTCTCGATCAACCGGTGATGACTGTGGTGCGGGGGCGGGTTGTCTCGGCCGAGCCAAATGCAGAGGGCAACCAGCGCTATGTGATTGCCATGGAAGAGACGGTTAAGCCGCGTCTCAAGCGCATGCCGCAGCAGGTGGCGCTTTTGGCCCGTGGCAAGCACACACCTTTTCAGCCCGGAGACTGGATTGAGGGCCGGGCACGCTTGAGCCCGCCCTCTGGCCCGGCGCTGCCTGGGTTGAACGATTTTGCACAAAGCTCTTATTTCAGCGGAATAGGGGCCATTGGTTATTTTTATCGCCCGCCCGTTGCTTTTCAGCCATCCCTGGAGGCCCAGCACCAGGATTGGCTGGATCGTGCCTTGTTGCGGTTTGGTGAGATTACGGAACTGGTGCGAAACGCCATTTCGGATCGCATCCGCTTTTGGGTGCCGGGAGATGCTGGCGCGTTTGGGGTGGCGATTGTCACCGGCGAAGTGCGCGGGCTCTCCGCCAAAGCCAATAATGATTTGCGCGTATCAGGGCTTGCCCACATCATTTCTATTTCCGGGCTGCATATGGCGCTGGCTGGAGGTTTGTTTTTTGTCGGCATCCGGCGCGTTCTCAGCCTCATCCCGGGGCTCGCCGAAACGCGGTCGGTGAAAAAAATCGCGGCCTTGGGCGCGATTGGTACCACAACCGGCTATTTCTGGATTTCTGGCTATCAGGTAGCGGCGCAGCGCTCTTATCTGATGATGGTCATCATGCTGTCTGCGGCATTTTTTGATCGTCCCGCATTGAGCCTGCGCAATACAGCCATTGCGGCGCTGTTTGTGGTGGTTATTTCTCCATCCCAGGTCATGGGGCCGAGCTTGCAGATGTCTTTTGCAGCTACATTTGCCCTGATTGCTGGTTTTGATCTTTGGCGGCAACGACCTCAAATCCCGCAGATTTTACCTCAGATTCCAGCGTTACGGCCCATTAAGTCGCTGTTCAAGATTGTCGCCGGCATTTTGCTCACCTCGGCGCTGGGTGGTTTTTCAACCGCAATGTTCTCGGCAGCACATTTTCATCGCGTTGGCCTGCATGGGCTGGAAGCCAATCTTCTGGCCTCGCCCATCATTGAAATCGTGGTGATGCCAAGCGCTATGGCGGGCGTGTTGCTGATGCCGTTCGGCCTTGAGCAATGGCCGCTTCGGCTGATGGGGCTTGGACTGGAAGGCGTGCTCTGGATTGGCAGCTATATCGCCAATTGGGGCAATGGTTTTACCTTTGGCCGTTTTGAGTGGTGGTTTCTGCCTCTGTCTTCGGTTGGCTTGCTGGTTTTAACCTTGCTGAAAACCAGATTGAGGGCAGCGGGAGCGATGATGATCGCATTTGCCTTTAGTTATGAGGCTCTCAAGCCAGTCCCCGCCTTGCCTGATCTGGTGATGACTGAAGATGCCCAGTTGATTGGTATTCTCAAACCAGCGGGTGCCCATGCTGTGACCTTAGCCACCAATAAAAAACGACCGCCCGGATTTGTGTATGGCCAATGGGCATCTGCATTGGACATTTCCGACACAATTGCCGCTGAAACTTTGCCGAAACCGCGCACCACCAAAAAACAGGACAAACAGTCCAAAAAAGAACGAATCCCACCCACTGACGCCTTACGGGATATGAACGATGCTCTGGCCAAAGCACGGGATAAGCGCGACGTATTTTTTTGTCGCACGAACAGTTTTTGTATCGCAAGCCTCAGCCATAACTGGATTGTGACGCTGGTGCAGAACCGAGACTATAGCGCAGCCGCCTGCACCGTGGCCGATTTGATTGTTTCCACGCAATCGCGTTATTATGCCGCCTGTTCGCCGTCGGTATCCGAGGCTGGCCGGGCGCAAAAACAACAGTCCACGTCTTCCTCATTTGATCAGACAACTTCTGACACCAGCACTGCAAACCTCGTCTCGGGCCATGGTCCGGCAGCCTTGGCTGCGCAGTTGGATTCATTCGAAACGCCAGAAACGTCAGATCAGCGTGATGCGTCTTACGCAGCAGCAACCACCTATCCGTCAGGGGCGCGAGGAGATAAGCCCGCCCCCATTCTCATTGACCGCGATGATTTGCGCCAAAAGGGAGCCATGGAAATAATCCTTGGCGATGTTACCAGTCGATCATTGCAGATCAACACAACATTCCATGGAGAACTGCGCCCATGGACCCGCCACCGTTATTATGACTGGCGTACCAACACATATAAAAAACCGGAAATCGCCAGCTCACAACCATCTGAGAATGAAGCTGACGATTCGGCCGCTGACATCAGTGATAACGACGAATGAGGCCCACCAGTTTGCCTTGAATTTTCACCCGATCAGGCCCGAAAATCCGGGTTTCATAGGCTGGATTGGCGGCTTCGAGAGCAATGGATGCACCGCGGCGGCGAAAGCGCTTCAGGGTTGCTTCTTCATCATCCACAAGGGCCACGACAATATCGCCGGGCGTGGCTGTGGTGGCGTTGCGGATGATGACTGTATCACCATCCAGAATGCCGGCATCGATCATCGAATCACCCTTGACCTCCAAGGCGTAATGTTCGCCATTGCCCAGCATTTCGGCCGGAACCGAAATATCATGCGTATTGTTCTGAATGGCGGAAATGGGAACGCCAGCGGCAATGCGTCCCATAACGGGGATGGACGCGGCATTTTTGCCTTCATTCGCAGGTTTTGCAGGGGCGGATGCAACGGGCTGCACTTTTCCAAGGCTTCCTTGAATGACTGAGGGGGAAAAGCCGTTTTTGCGCGGCGGAATGCTGGTCATCATCGCTTCCGGCAGCTTGATCACCTCCAGCGCACGCGCACGGTTGGGAAGCCGACGAATAAAGCCACGTTCTTCAAGGGCCGTGATCAAACGATGAATGCCCGACTTTGACGCCAGATCCAGCGCATCCTTCATCTCGTCAAAAGATGGCGGAACGCCCGCTTCCTTCATGCGCTCATGAATGAACAGTAAAAGTTCCTGTTGCTTGCGAGTCAGCATCTTGAAATAACCTTGAATGCGAGAAACAAATCCAGAACAGACGGTATATGTTCCAGTTGTGTTCCGCAAGCCCCAAAATATCAGGGGTCTTCAAGCGCAAGGGTTGATTTGGGTTGTATCAATCGTATCTTCGGGCCAAAGATGAGCTCGATTACAGGCCGATCCAGACGCGCAGCGGATTGCTGGGGTCCATCAACAGCTTTCCGGCCAGTGCCATGCAGGTGATGACCAGCAGGGGCTTGATGATTTTGGCTCCGGTTTTCATGGCCAGCTTTGAGCCTGTCTGGGCACCGAGAAACTGGCCTAGCCCCATGATCAGGCCCACTTTCCATAAAATAACACCATTAAAGAGAAAAATCGCAAAAGCTCCGATGTTGGAGCCGAAATTCAGCAATTTGGTATGGGCCGTGGCTTTCAGCAGGCCAAAGCCAGCCAGCGATACAAAGGCCAGCATATAAAAGGAGCCTGCGCCGGGGCCAAATACGCCATCGTACAGTCCGATCAAAGGTGCAAACGTCAGGCCGAAAACGAGAGGGGTCAAACGTTGCTGGCTATCAATGTCTGAAATATTCGGCTTCAGACCGAAATAGGCGGCAATGGAAATCAGCAGAATGGGCATCAGGGCTTTCAGGACATCGCCGGGCACATGGGTGGCCAGCACGGCTCCCACCATGCTGCCAAGCATTGCCATGGAGGCCATGGGTAATTGTTTTTTCAGATTGACATGCCCTTTGCGGGCATAGGCAATGGTGGCAGAGGCCGAACCAAACATGCCCTGCAATTTGTTTGTGCCCAGTGATTCGAGGGGCGGAATGCCCGCAATCAGCATGGCGGGTATGGTGATCAACCCGCCGCCGCCAGCAATGGAATCAATAAAGCCGGCAATAAAGGCGGCCAAAAACAAAAAAGCGAGGGTATGCAAGGCAACATCAGTCATCAAGGAATGTCCGGTCGGCGAGAAAGTTGTGCATCTGTGCATCAGCGGGCCCGGAACTGCAACCGCTCTTAAAGCGGTTCAATGCTTCATGGAAAGACAGAGCCGCTTTAACCCTTTGGTTTTACGCATTTGCAGGCGTAAAACTGCTGCATACTTTTCCTTGAAATGCTCTGGGAAAAATTCTGGTTTGACCCGGCGCTTGGGCTTCGCTATTCCTGACGCCAAGATGTGCGACGGCGCCTGTTCGACAGGCTGGAAATAGTCCGGTGCGGCTGACCCAAACAGGGAGCCAATTCCGGAGCTGTCCCAAAGGCCATTGGAGTGTGCCCAGAAAGGGTACGCTCTGGCGCTTCGTACATAAAACGAAACGAAGCATGGAGGCCAAATCCTATGGCGGAAAAACTCGGAATCATGGTCTGTGGACACGGCAGCCGCAACCAGAATGCAGCGCGTGAATTTGCAGTGATCGCAGAGGGCCTGCGCGCAAGGTACCCCGATATGCCCGTGGAATATGGCTATCTGGAATTTTGCAATCCGGTGATCTCGGCAGGCCTCGATAGCCTGCGCGCGCAAGGGGTGACGCGGGTTTTGGCTGTGCCGGGCATGTTGTTTGCAGCGGGCCATGCCAAAAATGACATTCCATCCGTGCTGAATACCTATCAGGCGCAAAATCCCGGCATGGTGATCAATTACGGGCGCGAGCTGGGTATTGATCTGAAAATGATCCGCGCCGCTGGCGATCGCATTCAGGCTGCCGTCGATGAGGCCAATGCCGCCCATGGTATGGTGGACAAGCACGATACGCTGCTGATGGTGGTGGGACGCGGCTCGTCTGATCCCGATGCCAATTCCAATGTCTCCAAGGTTATGCGGATGCTGTGGGAAGGCATGGGCTTTGGCTGGGGTGAAACCTGCTATTCCGGCGTGACCTTTCCGCTCGTCGAGCCGGGCCTGAACCATGCCGCCAGGCTGGGTTACAAGCGGATTATCGTGTTTCCCTACTTCCTGTTCACGGGCGTGCTGGTCAAGCGCATATACAGCTATACGGATGAAGTGGCGGCACGCCACCCCGAGATTCAATTCGTCAAGGCCAGCTATTTGAATGATCATCCGCTGGTGCTGGATGCCTTTCAGGATCGGGTCAAGGAAATTCTCGAAGGCGCTGCGGTGATGAACTGTCAGCTCTGCAAATATCGTGAGCAGGTGCTGGGCTTTGAAGCTGCCATTGGTCAGCCGCAGGAAAGCCACCATCACCACGTTGAAGGCATTGGCGGCGGTCTGGAAAACTGTCCCTGCAAAGGTGATTGCGATGCATCCTGCCGCGATGAGGAATTTTGCAAACAGCATGGCTTGCCCTTCACGCCACTGCATTCCCATGCGGAACCCGGCCCGCTGGAGCCGGTGTTTGATTATGGTGCTTCCACCACGCTTGGCGGCAAATACGGCCATCTTCTCAACGCCACACCGGATGCCGAGCTGGACGCGGTGATGAATGCGTCTTCTAGCGGCAAGGCGCATGGTCATGTGCATGGACCCAATTGTGGCTGTGGCCATGATCACTCTCATGATCATCATCACCATGACCACAGTCATGGTCATTCTCATGATCACGGGCATACCCATGCGTCTTATCCACACGCGGATCATCCGTTGGGGCCCAAATCCATGAAGAAAAAGTAATTGCCGCTGTTTGATCGTATCCTGATTGTGGACTGGTCCGGAGCCAGTACGCCGGTGAGGGGAAAAAACTCCATCTGGGCCTGCCTTGCCGAACAGGATGAGGCGGGAGTGAAATTGTTATGGCTGGATAATTTCCCAACCCGCAGCAGTTTCATGCAGCGCTTCGAACACGTGGTTGAGGAGACGCTGGCAACGGATAGGCGGTTGCTGGCAGGCTTTGATTTTGCTTTCGGCTATCCGACAGGCACGGCAGAGCGCGTTGCGGTTGATCCGCACTGGCAGGCTCTGTGGCAGGCAATTGCCGCAGAGGTGCAGGATGGCGATGACAATGCCAACAACCGGTTTGAAGTGGCGGCGCGGTGGAATCGTGATTATTTTCCCGATGCCGCCCGGTTCTGGGGGAGGCCGCAAGGTCTCGTGCTGGAGACATTGATGCCCACCCGGCCGCCTGCCGCCACAGCCAGGCCTTTTGCGTTTCGCATGTCCGAGCAACATGCCAAAGGAGCCAAATCTGTCTGGCAAATGGCCTATGCCGGATCAGTGGGCAGTCAAACCCTGCTGGGGATTGCACGGCTCTCGCGCTTTCTGGATCAGCATCCAGCCCGCGATAAAATGGCGGTATGGCCGTTTGAAACCGGGTTTTCCACTGGTTTCGCGCATTCCGTTGTGCTGGCAGAGATCTATCCCTCGCTGTTTGAGGTGGAATTGAACGGGGGGGATGTTAAAGACGCGGCACAGGTGCGGCATGTGGCGCAACGATTTGCGCAGTTTGATGCTGATGGAGTGTTGGGCGTACTGTTTGCACGCCCGGCCAAATTGAGCGATGCAGAGGTGGGCGTTGCTTTGACAGAAGAGGGATGGGTCTTGGGAATCGGGCATGAAGATTTAACGTCTACGGCACAGGCGGGGGGCGAATCCGGTGCCGTTGTCGCGCCGCTGGACTATGTTCGTGATCCAGCCGAAATTTACCGGCAATCGTTCGAGACCATTCGGCGCGAGGCTCATCTGGATCGTTTTCCGCAGGCCATGCAGCCTTTGGTCATTCGGCTGATCCATGCCAGCGGCATGGTCGATCTGGCTGATGATATTGTGTTTTCAGATGGGGCTTTTGAAGCCGGCGCACAGGCGCTGGCCAATGGCGCGAAGATTTTTTGTGATGCCGAAATGGTGCATCACGGCATCATCCGTCGCCTGCTCCCTGCCGAAAATGAAGTGGTGTGCTTGCTCAACGACGTGCGGGTGCGCCCGCTGGCGGCGTGGAACCAGAACACGCGCTCGGCTGCGCAAGTGGATTTATGGCGGCCACAGATGGAGGGTGCTGTGATTGCCATAGGCAATGCGCCAACCGCACTGTTTCGACTTCTGGAACTGCTGGATCAGGGGGCAGTGAAACCGGCGCTGATCCTTGGTTTCCCGGTGGGTTTTGTCGGTGCTGCTGAAAGCAAGGCGGAGCTTGCCGCCAACAGCCGGGGCGTTCCTTTTATTGCCGTGCAGGGGCGGCGTGGTGGTTCTGCCATGGCGGCGGCGGCTGTGAATGCACTGGCTGGAGGGCTTGGCGCGAATGACTGAGCCGTGGCTGACCATCATTGGCATGGGCGACAATGGCTTGCAAAGCCTGACATCGTCGCAGCTTGCGCATTTGAAAGCAGCAAGGGTGCTGGTGGTGGGTGAGCGGTTGGAAGATGCGGTGCGCGGTGCCATTCCCAATGTCAGCCGGATTCTCACCTGGGGGGCAGGCTTTCGCCCCACTCTGGATGAGATTTTAAAATTGCGTGGCACGCCGGTGACGGTTTTGGCAACCGGCGATCCGATGCATTTTGGCATTGGTGCGACCTTGCGGCGCTATGTGGAGGCGGGTGACATGCGCGTTCTGCCCAGTCCATCCGCGTTTTCGCTGGCGGCGGCGCGTCTGGGCTGGCCGTTGCAGAGTGTTGCGCAAATTTCCCTGCACGGCAGGCCGGTTGCCCATCTCCATCGGCATATCTTGCCCGGTGCGCGTATTGTGGCGCTGACATCGGATGGGCAAGCCGTGCGGGATGTGGCTGCTCTTCTGGTCAAGCGCGGCTTTGGTGCATCGATTTTGCATGTGCTGGAGCATATGGGCGGCGAAAAGGAACGGCTGCTGCATCATACGGCGGAAGATTTGCTGAGAGAGGCCCCCGAAATCGGTGATTTCAACACGCTGGCGATTGATTGTGCTGGTAGTAGTCCTCTTTTGTCACCCGTGCCGGGCTTGCCGGATGATGCGTTCCGCCATGATGGACAACTGACCAAGCGGGAGATCCGTGCCGCTACGTTATCTCTGCTGGCACCCTTTCCCAATGCTTTGCTGTGGGATGTGGGGGCGGGCTGCGGTTCCATTGCCGTGGAATGGCTGCGCACAGGCATGGGCACACGCGCGATTGCGATTGAGCCGAAGCCTGAGCGGCTTGCGATGATCCGGGAAAATGCCGATGTGCTTGGAGTACCTGATCTGGATGTCGTCGAAGGCGAAGCCCCGCAGGCGTTGTCGGGTCTGGATGCGCCCGATGTGATTTTTATCGGCGGCGGCATTACCACAGAGGGCCTGTTTGAAACTTGCTGGCAGGCATTAAAGCCCGGCGGGCGGCTGGTGGCCAATGCAGTGACGCTGGAAGGTGAGGCGATGTTGGTGCGTTTGCGTGGCCTGCATGGGGGCGAGATGAGCCGGATTGCCGTGTCGCGTGCCGCCCCGGTTGGCCGGTTTTGTGGTTGGAAATCGCTGATGCCGGTAACCATGTGGAGTGTGGTGAAGTGATGATTTTCGCTTGTGGTTCATCCCCCTCTGTCCTGCCGGACATCTCCCCCTCAAGGGTGGAGATCGGCATGGGGCCGATAGCTTGCTCAAAACGGTTTGTGTCGTTGCTCAATTTCAATAAAAGGGCGCGCTGATGAGCGGTAAACTCTACGGCCTTGGCCTTGGTCCTGGTGATCCGGAATTGATCACGCTGAAAGCGCATCGCATTTTGACATCCGCGCCGGTGATTGCCTATCCGGCTCCCGATACAGGCCCCAGCTTTGCTCGCCAGATTGCGGCACCTTTTCTGCGGGCCGATCAGTTGGAAGTGCCGATGATTGTGCCCATGCGGGTGGAGCGTTTTCCGGCGCAGGATATTTATGATGCGGCAGCCGTAACCCTGTCGCATCATCTGGATGCTGGCTCGGATGTGGCGGTGTTGTGTGAAGGTGATCCGTTTTTCTACGGCTCTTTCATGTATCTGTTCGAGCGGCTGGCGCATCGTTACCTAACAGAAGTGGTTCCGGGCGTATCCTCTATGATGGCCGCCGCCGCCGCTTATGGCAGGCCGCTTGCGGCCCGCAATGATGTGTTGAGCGTGCTGCCCGGACCGTTGGATGATGATGCCTTGCGGGCGCGGATTGAGAGTGCGTCGGCCGTCGCCATCATCAAGCTGGGTCGGCATTTTTCCCGCATTCGGGCACTGATTGAGGCCATGGGGCTGACAGACAGCGCCGGTTATGTTGAGCGCGTTTCTTTGGAGTCCGAGCGCGTGATGCCATTGGCCGATGTGACCGGGGATGTAGCTCCCTATTTCTCGATGATCCTGATGTATAAAGGTGCTGAAGGCTGGGCGCGTGGCGCAACAGTCGCGCCGGAAAGACCGCTATGACTGCGCCCGTAAAACCTGCCATTCTCATTCTTTCGTCCACAGCGCTGGCCTTGGCGCAGCGAATTGCGGTGGCCATCGGCGGTGATGTGCATGGCGCGGCATCGCGCGTGCAGGGAGCGGACTTTGCTTTTGAGGATGTGAAGAGCCATATCCGCACTCTCTTCAATGAAGGCCGCCCGATCATTGCCATCATGGCCTCCGGTGCCTTGATCCGGCTGTTGGCACCGCTGTTGAGCGATAAACAGGCCGAGCCGCCGGTGCTCTGCGTGTCAGAAGATGGTGCCTCGATCGTGCCGCTGCTGGGTGGGCATCATGGGGCCAATGATCTGGCTCGGATGATCGCGGACAGTTTGAAAGCCCATGCCGCCATTACCACGGCAGGGGATTTGCGCTTTGGCGTGGCGCTGGATGCACCGCCGCAAGGCTATG
>CAJYRE010000372.1 GCA_913776675.1 Rhizobiaceae bacterium | reverse complement strand
GGTGCGGGAACTGGCGCAACGCTCGGCCAAGGCGGCCAAGGAAATCAAGGACCTGATCCGCAATTCAACCGGAGAGGTGGAAACGGGGGTCCGGCTGGTGCGCAACACCGGCGATGCATTGCGAACAATCGAGACCTATATCGTTACCATCAACCAGCATATGGATGCCATTTCCACCTCCGCGCGGGACCAGTCTGTGGGTCTGTCCGAGGTGAATACGGCCGTGAACCAGATGGATCAGGTCACGCAAAAAAACGCCGCCATGGTGGAAGAAACCAATGCAGCCAGTGCGGCTCTGGCAAGCGAGGCCAACACACTGCTTGAACTGGTGCGGCGCTTTAATCTCGTGCAGGGCCAGCCGGCTTTGCATAGTAAACCCGCCTATCGCATGGCGAGCTGAATCGAGCTACCTGAAACGTATGGGGTATCAAACGCAAGCAGACCGCATCCTTGCAAGGATGCGGTTTTTTCGTTTACAGCGTTCTTTGTGTGTTTTATCAAGTGCACAAAGAACGCTGTAACACTTTAAATCTGCTGTATAATTTTCGCCTCAAATTGATTCCGATTTAAGGAATTATGCAGTAGACTCTCTTGTTTCCACATTCGCCCTGTTTCCTTTCCATTCCATTGGGGGCATTGTCCGCCGCAATGAGCCTCGAATCGTCCGATCTGTTTGGCCCGCTGACACAGGCGGAGCCCGCAACCCGCGCTGTGCCTGTGCTGGTGCCCATGCCTGCGCCGGTGCCCTATAGTTATGCGGTGCCAGCGGGCATGGCTGTGGTGCCCGGCTCGATCGTGCAGGTGCCGTTGGGGCCGCGCAAAGTGATTGGCGTGGTTTGGGATGGCGAGGATGCAGGCAAGGTGGATGCCGCAAAACTGCGCCCCATCGAAAAGCTGTTTGATAGCCCGCCGCTGGATGATGCCATGCGCCGGTTTATTGACTGGGTGGCCGCTTACACACTGTCGCCGCCGGGACTGGTGGCCCGCATGGCGCTGCGCACGCCTGCCGCTTTTGATCCCGAACCGATGATCGAGGGGCTGCGTTATCTGGGTCATGAGCCGGATAAATTAACGCCCGCCCGCCGCAAGGTGCTGGAGATGGCAGGTGATGGCCTGTCATGGACCAAAAGCGGGCTCGCCCATGCGGCTGGCGTTTCCACCTCGGTCATCGATGGTTTGGCCAAGCAGGGCGTGTTTCAAACGGTGTTTTTGCCGCCGCCGCCTTTGGTGGCCAAGCCCGATCCCGATTATGCCCCCCATCGGCTGGCCGGCGCGCAACAGGACGCCGCCGAAGTGATTGTGGACGACATCAAGGCCGGTGGCTTTTCCGTGTCCCTGATTGATGGCGTCACGGGTTCGGGCAAAACCGAGGTCTATTTTGAAGCCATTGCCGAGACTTTGAAGCAGGGCCGTCAGGTGCTGATCCTGCTGCCGGAAATTGCCCTGACCACCGCCTTTCTGGAGCGGTTTCAAGATCGGTTCGGTGCAAAGCCGGGCGAGTGGCACTCGGATCTGGCCACCAAAACCCGTGAAAAAGTCTGGCGGCAGACGGCCACGGGCGATATTCGCGTGGTGGCCGGGGCGCGGTCGGCGCTGTTTTTGCCGTTTGAGGACCTCGGTCTGATTATCGTCGATGAAGAGCATGATCCGGCCTTCAAGCAGGAAGACCGGGTGTTTTACAATGCCCGTGATATGGCTGTGGTGCGGGCGCATATTGCCAAAATTCCGGTGGTGCTGGTGTCGGCCACGCCGTCGGTGGAAAGCCAGGTCAACAGCTATTCGGGCCGTTATAAGCGCATCCATCTGCCCACCCGCTTTGCCGATGCGGCTATGCCCGATTTGCACCTGATCGACATGCGCCGCCATCCGCCGGAAAAGAGCGGTTTTCTCTCGCCGCTGATGCTGCGAGCCATGGCAAAAACGCTTGAAAAGAAAGAGCAATCCCTGCTGTTTCTCAATCGGCGTGGCTATGCGCCGCTGACCCTGTGTCGGGTCTGTGGCCATCGGTTTCAATGCCCGCAATGCTCAAGCTGGCTGGTGGAACATCGCTTTCGCGGACAGATTCAATGCCATCAATGTGGCTATGCCGAACCCACGCCGCAGGCCTGTCCCGAATGCGGCACACTGGATCATCTGGTGGCCTGCGGGCCGGGGGTGGAGCGGATTGCCGAAGAGGTGGAAAAGCATTTTCCCGATGCCCGCACGCTGGTGCTCTCCTCCGATATGGGCGGTGTCAAACGGCTGCGGCTGGAGCTGGAAGCCATTGCCAAGGGAGAGGCGGACATCATCATCGGCACGCAATTGGTGGCCAAGGGGCATAATTTCCCGTTGATGACGCTGGTGGGCATTGTTGATGCCGATATTGGTCTGGCCAATGGCGATCCTCGCGCTGCCGAGCGCACCTTTCAATTGCTCAGTCAGGTCACGGGCAGAGCCGGGCGCACGGGTCTGAAAAGCCATGGCCTGTTGCAGACCTATCAGCCACAACATCCGGTGATGATGGCGATTGTGTCTGGCGATGCCAGCGCCTTTTATGAACGCGAAATCACCGAGCGCGAACGCGCCGTGCTGCCACCTTATGGACGGCTGGTGTCGATGATTGTCTCTGCTGACAATCGCATGGATGCCGAGACCCATGCCCGGCAATTGCGCATGGCGGCTCCTGTTGTCAGTGGCATTGCCATTTTAGGCCCGGCAGAAGCGCCCTTAGCGTTGATTCGTGGTCGGCATCGTTTTCGCCTGCTGATCCACGGCCGCAAAACCAGCGATATGCAAGGTTTTGTGCGCACCATGCTGGAGCGCGGACCAAAGCCGGTGCGCTCCATTCAGGTGCAGGTGGATGTTGATCCGCAGAGCTTTTTGTAATCCCCTGTTTCAGATGCTCTTCGATCGAAGGAAAGCATAACGTTTTCCAACCACGGATACCCAAGAGTGAGGCTTATTTTATTGAACGGCACTTCATGCCATAACAGGCCGAATCATGTGCGGTGATCCGAGGTCGATATGCAGTTTTATTTTCCCACCGAGTTTGGTGAGCAATTGGCATTTTTGGGTGCCAGTCTGGCCGCTTTTCTTGGGCTTGTCATCATGTTTGCGCCGGGGCTCACCATGCGCTTTTTTGGGTTGCAGGTCCGTGATGACCGCAATGAGGGTTTTTTGGTCTTTCGTGTTGC
>CAJYRE010000371.1 GCA_913776675.1 Rhizobiaceae bacterium | reverse complement strand
GTGGCTGGCCGTTGCCATTGACGCAAAGGATTTTGCAGCCGTTGCCTGGGCTGTCTTGGCCATGGCGATTGTTATCCTGCTCTATGATCAGCTTTTCTTTCGGCCAATCATTGCCTGGGCCGATAAGTTCCGCTTCGAGCAAACGGCGGGTCAGGACAAACCCCGCTCCTGGGTCTATGCGCTGGTGCAGAGAACCCGCATTCTCAAGGTTGCCATGGCACCTTTTGCGTGGGTCTGGCGCAATGTCATGCTGGTGCGCCTGTCCTCCAGCAGCCACTTGGCACCTGTTGCGCTCAAGGATCGGAGTGCCATGGCACGTCTGCTGGACTGTGTATGGCTTGGGTTGATGATCGCCATCGGTGTGTGGGGCATTTGGACTGCCTTTGCCTATGTGCGTGAAACCTTGGGCTGGCAAGATGTCTGGGTTGCGCTTGATGGCGGGCTGATCACCTTCCTGCGTGTCATTGTGCTGGTGGCGCTGGCCAGTGTCATCTGGGTGCCGATTGGCGTGTGGATCGGTCTTCGGCCCAATGTTGCCGAGCGGGTGCAGCCCATAGCGCAGTTTCTGGCAGCATTTCCGGCCAATGTGTTGTTTCCGTTTGCCGTGGTGGCGATTGTCGCAACGGGGGCCAATCCCGGCATATGGCTCTCACCTTTGATGATCCTGGGCACCCAATGGTATATTTTGTTCAACGTCATTGCCGGTGCCAGCGCCTTTCCGACAGAATTGCGTGAAGCGGCCTCAGTCTACCAGCTCAAATCATGGACATGGTGGTATCGGGCCATCCTGCCGGGCATATTCCCCTACTATGTCACCGGAGCGCTGACGGCATCCGGCGGTTCGTGGAACGCCAGCATTGTTGCGGAAGTGGTCAGTTGGGGCCACACCAAACTCGAAACATTTGGCCTTGGCTCTTACATCGCCAAAGCAACCGAAGCGGGAGATTTTCCGCGGGTCATTCTGGGCATCGCGGTGATGTCGCTTTTTGTCACCCTGCTGAATCGCGCCTTCTGGCGTCCCCTTTACGCTCACGCTGCCCGTCGCTTGCGGCTCGACTAGAGCGTTTCGCTATTTCACGGAAACAGTGAAACGCTCTAACTCTTTGTTTTCACGCATTTCCGGACGGAAAACCGCTACACACTTTTCTCAGGTAAATGCTCTAATCCTTTTTTCGGGGAATTGACAATGGATAAAACGGTTCTCAAAACCAACCCAGATCTGGCCAACACCAACACGACATTGGTATCGGCCAAGAATGTATGCCAGGTCTACGACAAAGGCGCTGCGGGATCGCTTGCGGTGCTGGAAAATGTGGATGTTGAGCTTCGCGCCAACGAGATTGTCGGCCTGCTGGGCCGCTCCGGTTCTGGCAAATCCACCCTGCTGCGGGCCATTGCTGGCCTTATCCGACCAAGCGCGGGAGACATCACCTTTCAGGGCAAGCCGGTGGTTGGAACATCCTCGGAAATTGCGGTGGTGTTTCAGAGTTTTGCCCTATTTCCATGGCTCACCGTGATGCAGAATGTCGAGCTGGGCCTCGAAGCGCAGGGCGTGCCCTATGAGGAGCGCCGCAAGCGGGCGCTTGCCGCCATCGATCTGATCGGTCTGGATGGTTTTGAAAGCGCCTATCCCAAGGAATTGTCGGGTGGCATGCGCCAGCGTGTTGGTCTTGCACGGGCGCTGGTTGTGCATCCGTCTGTGCTGCTGATGGATGAGCCTTTTTCAGCCTTGGATGTGCTGACCGCAGAAACGCTGCGCACGGATATTCTGGACCTGTGGTGTGAAGGCAAAATGCCCATCAAATCCATCCTGATGGTCACGCATAACATCGAAGAAGCCGTGCTGATGTGTGATCGTATTTTGATCTTCGGGTCGAATCCTGGTCGGGTCATTGCCGAAATCCATGTCGATCTGCCTCAACCGCGCAACCGGCTGGGCCCGATGTTCCGTCGGCTTGTCGAAGACATTTATGCCCGCATGACGGCCAAGCCCGCCCCATCGATGAAAGATGGCGGATTTCCGGGCATGGGCATCGCCATGGCGCTGCCTGATGTCTCCACCAATCTCATGTCAGGCCTGATTGAAACAATTGCAGCCGAACCCTACCGGGGACAGGCTGATCTGCCACCGTTGGCCACCGATCTTCGTCTCGACATCAGCGAATTGTTCCCGGTTGCCGAGAGCCTGCAACTTTTGCGTTTTGCAGACATTGAGGGGGGAGACATCAAGTTGACCCCGGCAGGGCTGCGCTTTTCCGATAGCGAGATGGATGAGCGCAAACGCCTGTTCGAACAGCATCTGGCAACCTATGTGCCGCTGGCTGCGCATATCCGTCGGATTCTGGATGAGCGACCATCTCATCGTGCGCCTGCGGGCCGTTTCCGTGATGAGTTGGAAGATCATATGTCAGAAGACTATGCGGACCGTACCCTGAAGGCGGTGACCAACTGGGCCCGCTATGCCGAGTATTTTGCTTATGAAGACACAGCCGATGTCTTCACGCTCGAAAATCCGAGCTGAGCCGTAACAGCCTCCACGCGGGAGAGGGTATCATGACGATAGACAATCACGAACTCGGCCAGTTTCTGGCCTCTCGTCACCCTGATGTTCAACGTCGCCGTGCCCCACCTGATCTGGTGGTCGATATGGCTGTTAATAGAGTTTGTCAGGCTCAGACTGAACCTGACAAACAGGTGGCGACGCAACAGATGGTTCTCATGGCATGAGGAGAGATAAGCATGGCTATTATCGGACTGGATCAAGCCGCTGTTCATCTTGGCACGGCCTTTGCGCTGGGAGCCATGATCGGGTTTGAGCGCCAATGGCGACAGAGACTGGCGGGTTTGCGCACCAATACGCTTGTTGCCCTTGGAGCCGCCATTTTTATGGTTTTTGCCACTCTTTTTGCCGATAAAGAGGCCCCGACCCGCGTGGCAGCCCAAGTGGTCTCCGGCATTGGCTTTCTGGGGGCGGGCGTGATTTTCAAGGAAGGGCTGAATGTGCGGGGGCTCAACACGGCGGCCACATTGTGGTGTTCCGCAGCGGTGGGGCTGGTTGCGGGGGCAGGGTATCCGCTCCATGCGGCACTGGCGACGGGGTTTGTCATTGCCGTTAATCTGGCTTTGCGTCCTCTGGTGCAAGTCATTGCCCGCCAATCGATCTCGACCACAGAACTCGTGGTGCGCTACACCATTATTGTTCTGTGTCGAGGAGAAAGCGAAGCCCATGTTCGTGCCTTGATGCTTCAGGGTTTAGGCTCGGCAAAGCTGCACCTGCACCAGCTTGAGAGCAGCAATATCGAGGCCAGCGACCGGGTTGAGGTCTCTGCCTTGATCACCTCGGATCAGCGGGAGGATGCATCTCTGGAACAGATCGTTGGACGGCTAAGCCTTGAGCCGCATGTGACAGCCGCACGATGGCGCGTGGAAGCGCTGATTGAATAGAGACATCGTATGCAGAATGGTGTTGAACATTGCGTGTATCGAGTCTTCCACCGTAAAGAGCGCAGCATGAAGCGTGGTTTTCGACATTATCTGACTGAGGCTCCGTTTGTCTGGATTGCGGTCATCTGTTTTTCTGCAATGATTTTCATTGCCGATACCGTGACTGATCTGGAGATTGCCTTTGCGGTTCTCTATGTCGCGGTCGTGTTGATCTCTGTTCAATCCGGTCGGCCACGGGCTGTTATTGCGGTTGGAATCCTCTGTGTGTTTCTCACGATTCTGAGTTTCCTTTTGACCCGCCAGGGGGATTTGGGTCCGGGACTGGTCAATTGTGGACTGAGTTTGCTGGCCATTGTTGCCACGACCTATCTGGCTGTGCGCATGGAAGCGGTGGCATCCCGTGCCCGCCGAACCGAGGCGCAGCTTGCGCGGATGTCTCGGTTGATGATTCTTAGCGAACTTGGAGCCTCGATTGCCCATGAAATCAGCCAGCCCATCACCGCTATCACCGCCCATGGGCGGGCTTGCTTGCGTTGGCTTGCGGCGACGCCTCCCAATCTGGAAGAGGCACGACAAGCCATGGAGCGCGTGGTGAAGGATGTGGACCGCGCCGGAGAGATTACGGACCGTGTCCGTCGGCTCATCGCGCGTGCCACG
>CAJYRE010000370.1 GCA_913776675.1 Rhizobiaceae bacterium | reverse complement strand
AACCTGTTTGCTGTCGATTGCCATGAAGAAGTGGAAAAGATTGCCCGCTCCGCGCCCGGTGCCCGCGTATTCTGCCGCGTTCTGACCGATGGTGAAGGCGCTGAATGGCCGCTGAGCCGCAAGTTTGGCTGCGTGCCACAGATGGCTGTCGATGTTCTGGTCTACGCGCACCAGCAGGGTCTGGAATCCTTCGGGGTGTCCTTCCATGTTGGTTCTCAGATGACCAAGGTTGATGCCTGGGATGCAGCCCTTGGCGATGCCAAGCGGGTGTTCGCACAGTTGGCTAAGCAGGGCATCACGCTCAAGATGGTCAACATGGGTGGTGGTTTCCCCACCAAGTACCTGCGCGACATCCCATCGGCGGAAGCCTATGGTCAGGCCATCAATGCCTCGCTGAAGAAGCATTTCGGCAACAACATTCCGCAGACCATCATTGAGCCCGGTCGTGGCATGGTGGGGAATGCCGGTGTGATCAAGGCTGAAGTGGTTCTGATCTCCAAGAAGTCCGACAACGATGCGCACCGCTGGGTGTTCCTCGACATCGGCAAGTTTGGTGGCTTGGCAGAAACCATGGACGAAGCGATCCGCTATCCGATCCGTACCGCCCGTGATGGCGACGAGATGGAGCCTTGCGTGTTGGCTGGCCCCACCTGCGATAGCGCTGATGTTCTTTACGAGAAGAACATGTATCCGCTGCCGCTGTCGCTGACCATTGGCGATGAAGTGCTGATCGAAGGCACAGGCGCTTACACCACCACCTATTCGGCGGTGGCATTTAACGGCTTTGATCCGTTGAAGGCCTATATTATCTGAGATTTTCTCGGATTTATTCCAGCCGTGCCGGTCTGATCCCGGCACGGAAAAACAACACAATATTTGGAAACTCCCCCGGATAGGAGGTCACAATGGCCGCTGTTCTCAATGCTATGCGCGCTTTTTTTGCGCAACCAAGCTTTAAAATCGATGCTGAAACACCTGCTGACGTTGTGGCGCGCGAAGCCCTGCTGGATCGGGTGATGGGGGCTGAGCGCACCAAGAAGTCTTCGGAAATGATCCGCCGTGGGCGCATCCCTGCCGAAGGGCTGGCGCTGGTGGCGCGTGACCGCAAGGGCCATGTGATTGGCACCGTGCGCCTGTGGAACATTGAAGCCGGTGTCAATGCCGAAGGTCACGCTGTGGATGCGTTGCTGCTGGGGCCGCTGGCGGTGGATTGCACGGTTGAGGGCAAGGGCATTGGCTCGGCCCTGATGCGTGCCGCTTTGCTGGAAGCCAAGCACCGGGGCCATGGTGCGGTGCTGCTGGTGGGCGATGCCGCTTACTATGAGCGTTTCGGCTTCTTTGCTGCCAAGACTGGGCATCTTGTGATGCCCGGACCCTTTGCGCGCAATCGCTTTCTGGCGCTGGAGCTTATTCCCGGTTGGCTGGATGGTGCAGCGGGGATGGTCACGGCCACTGGTCGCCGTCTTGCTCAGGCCAGCAAGCGCAAGGCAGCGTAACGGAATCTGTAAGCCCAAGGACCTCCAGTCTGTTGGCCGGAAAAGCCCTTTCCAGAAATGGAGAGGGCTTTTCTGATTCCTGGTCCTTTGTTTCAGGGCTTTTTCACATCCCAGCCGTCCGTGAGCGTTTTTAAAAACGCCACAACATCCTTGATCTCGGCCTCGTTCAAGGCAGGTGGCTGGCCAAGTTTACGATCCATTGGTGCGTCAATCACATCGATATTGCCCTTATAGCTCTCCGGCAGGTCATTGAATTTATCGACTGTGCCATCCGGCTTTTTCGGATAGATGCTGGCCGGGTCCGTATCGCGGGCCACATAAAAGCGGGTGGCGTCTTCCAGCGTCTTGTAAACGCCATTGTGGAAATAAACGCTGCGCTCGGCCACATTGCGCAAAGTCGGGGTTTTGAACAGCCCGCAATTTTGCGGCTGCTTGGCAAAATCATCCTGCCGCAAAGGGCCGCAAATGCCGAGATCATAGAATTTCGGATCGGCATTGGCGGGAATGGCCGGATTGCGCGGCACGCCAAGCGCTTCATATTCGTAATCGGTAAAATTGGGCATCTGGCCATCGCCGGTCATCTTGTCGAGGTGGCAGGAGGCACAATTGCCTTTCTTGGGGTCATCAAACAGTTTCAAACCCCGCGCTTCTGCATCGCTCAACTGCACCTGACCGCGCAAATAGGCATCATATTTGCTGCTATAGGGATGAAATTCCGGCGCTTCGACCTGATAACGCGCCAGCGCAAAGCCGACTTCGGAGAGCGTCATGGCCTGATCTTGCAGCACTGTTGCGCCAAACAGGGCTTCAAGCTGCGGACCATAGGCCTTTTTGATTTTCTGATAGACATCGGCCTCATTGGTATTGGCCATTTCAAAGGGCGAGAGCAGCGGGCCCAGTGCCTGTTCTTCAAGACTATCGACGCGCCCATCCCAGAACATACCGCCTTGCGGCACGGCATTTTCGGCCGCGGCCTCCGCCTTCACCACGGGTTGACCTGCCACGGGGCCAGCGGTGGGTGTTGTTTGATTGGCGAGTGCCACGCCCGAGGCCTCGGCCATAGGGGCTGCTTCTGCGGCTTCTTCTGCTGAATTTTCAGGGCCGATCGAAAAAGCCGGTGTTGCCATTTTATAGGCAAGGCTCGGTGGTGGACGTATGCCGGGTTGATCGAGATGCGGACCGCCGAGTTGTACAGCCAATCCGTTGGCCGGATTATAGTGCCGGGCGGGATCATGGCAACTGGCGCAGGACATGGTGCCGCTGCCAGAGAGGGATTGATCGAAAAACAGCGTCTTGCCCAATTTGGCAACCGCGCTAAGGGGCGGATTTGGGGTCTGATAATCCTGTGCGAGGGCACCAAGGCCAGCACCCGCGAGGCAAAGCCCCGCGAGTGCCAGAATGGTCAGGCCGGATTTTCGATCGGTCGGTTTCATTCATCCGGTCCTAGCAAACCCATTAGCCCTTCAGGCCGGTCTTGGGGTCGAGGATCAGCGTATCGGTGCGAGCCTTGGACCAGTCGAACATGCCGTTGAGCGTACCCGCAACGGCGTCGAACGAACCGCCACCCAGACGCTGACCGGCCATCCAGTTGTCTTCGATGAAGCGCATCACCGATGTCTGGTCGGTAACGGTGTGATCAACATAGTTCTGCTTGGCGTAAGGCGAAATCACCAGCAATGGCTGGCGGGTGCCATAGCCACAACGACCCTGCGCGGGCAGGCCATTGACGCCCGGCAGAGGGGTGCCGGTGCCACATGCTGCGCCATTCAGCACGTCATAACCCTTCACTGGAATGTTAGAGGGGTTCACAACGTGATGGGCGTGGTCATACCAGCCATCGGAATCGTCGTAGAGAATGACAATGGCCGTGTCTTTCCAGTCCTTGGACTGCTGCACCTTGTTGACCACATCCGCCACAAAGTCCTGCTCGTCCACGGGATCGGAATAGCCAGCATGGCCATCCTGATAGGCGGGGGCCTTCAGGAAGCTGATAGCAGGCATGTTGCCATTTTTCAGCACGGCGTAGAAATCATTGATGTCGTATTGGTGGTTGGCACTGCCATCATTGCTGGTGCCGATCACATCCACGGAGCTGGGGCGGATATGTTTCGGATTGGCCGTGGATGGATAATATTGGAACGGCTGGTGGTGCGGGATGTAATCCACCTGATCCACTTTGGTGATGGTGGAGGTGGTAGCGCGCTTGCAGCCGGTGGTGCCATTGGGGTTCTTGACAGTGAGGTCAAACCCGCCTTCGAAGAAGCCCCAGGTCAGGCCCTTGTCATTGAGCATATCGCCAATGTTGCGGCCCGTCATCAACGCGGTCTGGCCTTCCGAGCAAACGTCGCCGGTCGGGTCAAGGTCGCTGATCATCGTCCAGTTGCCATTGCCATCCGGCACCACGCGGCCCTTGGAATAGGTGCCGTCCTTTTCCAGCGTGTAGCCCGGTGGCAGGCTCATGCCGTTTGTCTGGCCAGACACAAGATTGATGGCACCCGGAGTTGAGGGTCCGAAATTGGTGGAGAACGAATGATCGTTCAAGGCAAAATGCTGGGCATAGTTCCAATAGGCGGTCACCGTATTGCCGTCATAATAGCCCATGACTTGGCCCTTGGTGCCAAATGCACCGGCTGCACCCTTGGTGCCACGGCCGGTGTTGGCGGGGAAAAGGTCCATGGCAAAATTGTTATAGGCGGCCTGTTCGGCGGTGTAGCCATGGTTTTGCGAATTGGTGGCAGCCTGAGTGCGGTCCAGACGGAAGGGAGCCGCCGCATCTGCACCATTGCCCGCATTGGTCTTGTTGGGGTTTGTGTCCAAAAGACCGGCATTGGCCAGCGTATCAATATCCTTGGGGGTTTCTGGGCTCGCGGTAAACGCTGGCTCACCCTCAATATTGGCAGCCTTGGGGTAGGTGGCAAAATAATGATCGAACGAGACATTCTCCTGGAAAATCACCACGAGATGCTTGATCGGTGTTGCGGTGTTGGTTTCCGGTGCTGCGGCAAGGCCTGGCGTGGCAAGACAGAGTGATGCCAGCAGAAAAGCCGATCCCGTGCGTAAGGATGTACGGCGATGGTGAAGAACCATGAGAGTGTCCCTTTTCAAACGTCCGGCTTTTCATCAACAGCGTAGCCCGGAACTGGCAAGAGCCTTAGGGGCGCTTTTTATCAGTTCCGTGACACCGCGGCGGCAAGGATCGTGTTGGCAGGCCATTTGCTCATCACAAATGCTTGATGTGTCTTTGGCAGTCGAAAGCTTGATCATCATCAAGCCAGTTGGTGCAAAATGGCAACATAAGCGTGTTGGTTGCCTTTGTTGCTTTAGCGTTTTGAAAACTATTGATTTATCTCAAGGGAAACCATGTCTCGCCTGTGAATAGTCGGGTTATGGCGCAGCGGGCTTCTGTTGCGCACTTGATTATCAGGAGAGAATACATGTCAACGACCCGGACCTTGCGCCTGACCGCAGCCATCCTCGCAGCCATGAGCTGTGCGGCACCTTTTGCTTCCGCTGCCGACCTTGCCCCTGTGACAAAGGCACCTGAGGCTGAATCGCCTCTCACTCCTCATAGCCCCTGGCAGGTGCGGTTGCGGGCGCTGGGTGTTGTGACGCGCGATAAGGGCTCGGTGGATGGCATTGCCGGTTCTGATCTGTCGTCGAGCAATAGCGTAACACCCGAACTGGATTTCAGCTATTATTTCAACGATAATATTGCTGCCGAACTGATCTTGGGGGCGACCTATTCCAAGATTGATGGCAAAGGCTCTA
This sequence comes from Rhizobiaceae bacterium, assembly GCA_913776675.1. Lineage (GTDB taxonomy): Bacteria > Pseudomonadota > Alphaproteobacteria > Rhizobiales > Rhizobiaceae > Allorhizobium. The sequence goes on along the minus strand of CAJYRE010000370.1, from coordinate 4,236 downwards.
TCGCCGGTTTGGGCAACATCGGCAAGACCTGGCTGTTGCCACCCACATTGACCCTGCAATATCACTTCACTGATTTTGGCAAGTTCAAGCCTTATGTTGGTGCGGGTATCAACTATACCGTTTTCTATAACCAGTCTGCCCGCGGTGCTGCCACCAATCTGGATGTGAAAAACACATTTGGCGGTGCCTTGCAGGTTGGCTTTGATTACATGCTGGACCAGCATTGGGGCTTGAACGTAGACGTGAAAAAATTGTATCTGCGGCCTGATTTTGATGCCACAGTCGGCGGTGCCAATGTCAAGGGCAAGGCCAAGCTGGACCCATGGCTGATCGGCACCGGTGTGACCTATCGTTTCTAAGCAACATCATTGTGTTGATCTCTCTGAACACCCTCGTCATCGCTGGCGAGGGTTTTTAGAGCATTTCCAGGAAAAGTGTATAGCGGTTTTCCGTCCGGAAATGCTCTAGCTTTTGATTCCTTCCTTGAAGGCCCTTCAGTCACGAAAGGTTTATTGCCGGCACCTTGAACCTTGTTTCACTTGGGCAATTATACATGGGTAAGCGTATTGTTGCGAACTGTGGTGCATCCCGCCACGGGAGGAGGCATCAATACACTGAGACGCAGAGAACATGAGCCGCATGGCTGGTTCGCTCGCGCCGCTTACTGCATCATTCCTTCAATCGGAATCGATTTAAGGAGAAAATGATGCAGCAGATTAAAAGTGTGTAACGGTTTTCCGTCTGGAAATCTGTGAAACAAAGAGTTCGAACGGTGTCGTGGCGCAGCCCCTCTTCGTTCCTCTTGTGATGGAGGACGCCTTATGTCTGTTCTTGCCGATCTTCGTGCTTTAACACCCCAACAACGCAACACCATTATTGCCAGCTATCTTGGCTGGACCCTTGATGCCTTTGATTTTTTCATCCTTGTTTTTGTTCTCAAAGACATCGCCAAGGAGTTTAACACCGATGTGTCGGCGGTGTCGGTTGCGCTGTTTCTCACCCTTGCCATGCGACCGCTGGGTGCCTTGCTGTTTGGTTTGGCGGCAGAGAAATTTGGCCGACGCAACACGCTGATGGTGGATGTTTTGCTCTATTCGCTGTTTGAGCTGCTGTCCGGCTTCTCAACCGGGCTGACCATGCTGATCATCTTGCGCATGCTCTACGGCATTGCCATGGGCGGTGAATGGGGCGTGGGGGCATCCCTGACCATGGAGACAATTCCGGAGCGGATGCGCGGTTTCGTGTCCGGGCTGTTGCAGGCGGGTTATCCCAGTGGCTATCTGCTGGCCTCGCTGGTGTTTTTCTTTCTCTATCCTCTGATTGGCTGGCGAGGTATGTTCTTCGTCGGTGTCGCACCTGCTTTGCTGGTGCTGTTCATTCGTCGCAGTGTGGAAGAGTCTCCGGCCTTTCTTGCCAGCCGCAACAGAGTGCGTCAGCCGTTCATGACGGTCCTCAAAGGCAATATGAAACTGTTTGTCTGGGCCGTGTTTCTGATGACGGCTTTCAACTTTTTCAGCCACGGTACGCAGGATATTTACCCAACATTTCTGGAGGCGCAGCGCAATTATTCGGCCCATACCGTGGGCGCTATCGCCATGGTCTATAACGTTGGGGCAATCCTGGGCGGGCTGTTTTTTGGCGCTCTGTCGCAAAAGATCGGGCGGCGGAAAGGCATTGTGATTGCGGCGCTGCTGGTCATCCCCGTCGCCCCTTTGTGGGTTTATGCCTCAACGCCAGTCCTGCTTGCCATCGGGGCTTTTCTGGTGCAGTTTTTTGTGCAGGGGGCTTGGGGGATCGTTCCGGCGCATCTTAATGAGCTATCGCCGGATGAAGTGCGCAGCACCTTTCCCGGCTTCATTTATCAGCTTGGCAATCTGCTGGCGTCGGGCAATGCCACCCTTCAGGCAACGCTGGCCCAACACTGGAATGGTGACTACGCTCTTGCGCTTTTGGTTGTCGCCGTGGTCGTTGCTGTTGCTGTGGCAGGCCTTGCTGGCTTCGGCTTTGAGCGAAAGGGCGTCGATTTTGAAGAGCGCCAGGGTAAAACAGCAACGGCTTGATTTGACCTCGATGCTTTGAGCGTGACAAAGGGCCAGAACACCTATTCTGGCCCTTTTGATGTCAGTCATCGTGTGTGTTTCAACGTTAAGAGGCCGCGGTTTAGGCCGCTCTGTGTTGGCCGATAGCGCGGTTCTGCTCTTGATCCGGCAATTGAAACTGATTGACGATGGTGGCCAGTGTCACCGCCCCATCGGCAATGGTCTGGCTGATGGCATTGGTTTCTTCCACCATGGCGGCATTTTGCTGGGTCATGTGGTCAAGGCTATGCACGGATGTGCTGATCTGTTGTAGGCCAGCGGCTTGCTCCTGGCTTGCGGTCGTCATGGCGTCGATGTTGTGATCAATTTCCGCCACGAAGCCACCAATCTGTTCAAGTGCATGGCCCGTCGCCCCAACCAGTTCCACGCCAACTGCCACTTCCTTGCCGGAGCGGTCAATCAATCCCCGGATCTGGCGCGCCGCGTTGGCCGAGCGCTGTGCCAATTCACGCACTTCCTGCGCCACCACCGCAAAGCCCTTGCCAGCCTCACCGGCGCGCGCGGCTTCGACGCCAGCGTTGAGCGCCAGAAGATTGGTCTGGAAGGCGATTTCGTCAATGACGCCAATAATCGAGCCAATTTCTGTTGAGGCGGTTTCAATGCGGTCCATGGCCGTGACGGCATTTCTCACCACGCTTGAGGAGGCCGTCGCACAGTGCCGTGCTTCCTTGATCAGATGCCGGGTCTCGCGGGTTCGATTGGCGGAGGAGCCGACTGTGGAGGTAATTTGTCCCAAGGCGGCAGCGGTTTCTTCCAAGGCTGCGGCCTGTTGTTCGGTGCGTTTCGCCAGATTGTCCGAGGCGTCACGCATCTCGCGGCTGTTGATTTGCAGATGGCGGGTTTCTGCCAGCACCTTTTGCAAGGTGGATTGGAAGTTGGCGAGCGAATTGTTGAAGTCGGTTCGTAAAATCTCAAAACGCGGATCAAAAGGCGTATCAATGGCGGTGCGCATATTGCAATCGGCCAATCTGCGCAGGCCTGCGCCCAATTCGTCCACCACAAAGCGCAGGGCTTCCGCTTCCAGCGCACGCTCTGCTTCGCGCACGCGCCGTTGTTCGGCAGCGGCAGCGCGGGATAGTTGAGCGTCTTCTTCCAGTTCTCGCTTTTGCAACCCGGCGTCGCGGAAAATCGAGAGTGCCGTGGCCATTTCGCCGATCTCATCCTGACGTGCAAGATAGGGCGGCTCGGCGTCCAGATGTCCTTCCGCCATGCTGCTCATCGCCTGTGTCATGTCGCCCAGCGGGCGCAAGACGCGGCGGCGCACAAACCATACGGAGCCAAGCGACAGAAGAATCAACGTTGCACCAAGGCCGTAACTCACTGTCTCCAGCATAGAGGCTTCGCTGGCGGCATCGGTTTCTTTTTGTTTACCGTAGATATTGCCCATATCCACCAGTTCATTGACTGCTTTTTCGTGGATGTGGAATGCGGTCTGAAGCGCGGTTAACCACTTCGTCACGGCAGGATTGCTGCGATTGGAAAGCGCATGCAAATCCATTTGGTCTAGAATGTTCCAAAACGCATCTCCTTTGATCAAGACATCGTTTTGCAACTTCTGTTTCATGTCTTCAGGCAGTGTTGAGGTTTTCCAATATTCACGCCGTTCCTGATATTGGTCGCGCAAAAATTTCAAGCGCGCTGCACTGGCGTCTGCGAGATCGGGATGCAAGGCTGCTTCACTCACCAGAGAATAGGCCTCAATCACATAGAGGGGCGGCGGCAGGATGTCCGCGATCAGATCCTTGCTATCGACAATGTGCGTATAGACCGGGCCATTAACCTCAAGTCTTTGCAGGGTACCCATGGATGTTGCCAGTGTCAGGACGACACCAATAGCCAAAATCAGTCAGCTGGTTGTGACGGTTGATGAAAAGCTCAGCTTCATGGTCGTATCCTGCGATGTAATGATGATTTATAGTTCACCATTGATTGTATTTGTACTATAGTTATATAGTGTTTTTACAAGGTGACGGATGTGGTGATTTTAGTATTGCGGCGATATGACTAAGATTTTGCCGTTTATTCGCGTGGAGCTTATTCGTTCCCACGTTATTTTTCTATTAATTTTTAGGGGTAATTTAAATTCGAAAATAAAAAAACCAGAGCAATTGCTCTGGTTTTTTTATTTTCGAATTTA
>CAJYRE010000369.1 GCA_913776675.1 Rhizobiaceae bacterium | reverse complement strand
CTAGAGCATTGACCTGAGAAAAGTGTGTAGCGGTTTTCCGTCCGGAAATACGTGAAAACAAAGAGTGAAACGCTCTATTGAAGGGATGTGCGCCGCTCTGATCGGGGTAATCGCTCATCACGGAAGGCGAGCGTGGTCTGGTAGCCATCACGCCCCTCATGCTTGGCGCAATAGAGGGCACGGTCGGCATCGGCCACCAGATCTTCCAGCCGATCACCGCCGTTCGGCACAAGCGTTGCCACCCCGATGCTGACCGTGACAATGTGCTTGCTGCTTTGGGCATGGGGTATGCGTAAGGCGCGAACGGCTTTCAGATACTGATCGGCAACCTCCAGAGCGCCGGAGAGGTCCGTGTTGGGAAGAACAAGCGCCATTTCCTCGCCGCCATAGCGTGCGGCAATATCGGTGCTGCGCTTGGCCACAGCTTTCAGGCGGGCGGCCACCTGACGCAGACATTCATCTCCCACCTGATGACCGTAATGGTCATTGAACAGCTTGAAATGGTCAATATCAATCATCAGCAGACTGAGCGGCTCCACAGACCGCCGCGCCCGTGCAAATTCATGGCTGATTTTCTCATCAAACGCCCGCCGGTTGAACAAGCCGGTCAAACCATCTGTTGAGGCGGCTTTTTCGAGGACACGGTTGGCATTTTTCAGGATGTCTTCCGCTTCTCGCGTGCGGGTAATGTCGGTAAACACCACGAGAGAACCGCCGCCGCCCACGCTGCGGGTGCGTACTTCCAGTGTGCGGCCATCCCACAGGTGCATTTCCCGATCGCCGGGTTGCATGAACGCAGGCTGTGGCGTGTCTGTGTCACGGGGGGCACGGACTTCCTCGCCACAGGCGAGCGAAGCCGCCATGATGTCTCGAATATTGGCTCCGGGAACCCGCAGATCGGCTGTTTTGGAAAACAGAGCCTGATAACGTGCATTGCAATAAACAATATTGCCATTGCGATCAAACATCACCAGACCGTCGGCCATATTGGCCAAGGCATCGGATAATTGCTGCTGACTTTCGGCAAGCTGCCTTTCCAGCTCTTTTTGATGGGTTATATCCCGATTATGGGTGACGATACCGATGATCTCGCCGGTTTTTTCATTGTAGATCGGATTTTTGAGTGTTGATAACCAACCCCACTGACCATCCGGCTTTTTGTAATATTGTTCGATATGCGTTGGCTTACCACGCTCCAGCACAGATTGTTCATCAGCGCGATAGCTGGCGGCCAGTTCCGGCGGGTGAAAATCCATATCCGTCTTACCAATCAATGCGCTGGGATCACCTGCATTCAAGGCGCGGGCTGTGGCTGGATTGGCAATGATAAACCGCCCTTGCCGGTCTTTGGCATTCAGGCTTTCAGGCAGGGTTTGCGCAATCAATCGATAGAGCTTGGCCTGTTCTATGGTCTCGCGCAGGCGCAATTCCGCGCGCAGCAGATGGGTGGTCATCAAAACCACGATGAACAGCAACGGAAGCACGATGATAAGGCCGTGCAATGTTTTGGGCCAGACCTCAACCGGCAGAACAAAAAACGCCAGTTGCGGCACAACCGCGACCCCGGCGCTGAACAGCAGGATACGACGATTGCTGTGGATCGCATTTTCTGCGTTCCAGTTGGCTGCAGCACCAATCACGGCAGCCAGCAGAATGGTGATCGTGCCAGCTCCTGTTCCCACACCTCCCAGGGAAACACGATAGACAATGGCTGGCAATGCTGCGCACAGGGCTGAAATGGGGCCGCCAATCAGGCCGGAAAGTGCAATGGACGCCGTGCGCATATCGGCAAAAACGCCGGGCGAAAGATGAATGGGAAACATCATGGCAGCAATGGCGGCAAAGCCACCAACAATACCAAGTCCAACAGGACGAAGAGCCGGTTGGCGCTCATTCAGCCATGCATCCACCCGGCTCCAGACCGTCACAAATAAAACAGCAAGCGCGATGTTGATCAGAACCAGTATACCAATGCTGTTCATCGTCTTGGATTGCTCCCTTTATCCACCTGATGCGCGTGATGCTGGTGGTTTTTTTACAGGTTGCACCATAGAGGTGATGCCTTAATTTGTACTTTCGAAATTACGTTGATTTTAAATGACCTGTCAGTATCAGGGGCAAAGGGCGTTTCATCTCAGAGTTTATTGGGGGCGTGGATTCCCCTTTTCGCAAATAAACTTTATGGTCTTGCGGGTTCAATGGGAATCAGGCAGACGCCAAAGGGGATAGTGTGCGTGCAGGACAACAGAAATCGGCCCTTCAAAGAGTGATGGGCTCAACGCCAGAGCAGCATTCTGTGCTGGAAGATGTGCAAGGGCTGGTGGCGGGCAGTCTGTTGGCATCTCTTGGGGTGGTTTTGTTGTCCAGCGCCAAATTGTTATCGGGCGGCACGGCTGGTGTCGCCTTTCTGCTGCATTATCTGATAGGCTTTGGCTTTGGGCCGATCTTCTTTGCCATCAACCTGCCCTTTTATTATTTTGCCTTCCGGCGCATGGGGCCTGCCTTTACCATCAAGACATTCATCGCGGTCTTGCTGACATCGGTGGGCAGTGCGGTTCTGCCGCGATATATTGGTTTTTCAATGCTGGACCCACTGGTAGCGGGCGTTCTGGGCGGATTGTTGATTGGCTCGGGCATGTTGGCCCTGTTTCGTCACCGAGCCAGTCTGGGTGGATTTGGCATTCTGGCGCTGTATTTGCAGGATCGGTTTGGCTGGCGCGCTGGCGTGGTACAGCTTTGCTTTGATGGTGTGGTGCTGATCTGCTCGTTTTTTGTTGCAACACCTGCCACCATCGCGGCCTCCATTGCCGGTGCGGTGGTTTTGAATCTTGTGCTGGCCATCAACCACCGCAAGGATCGTTATATTGCGGTTTAAATGTTGAGACCCGGTTTGCGCTTCCAGGCTTATTCTGCCGCACTGCGTCGTGCCAATGAAGCTTGGGTGATATAGGCCCGAAGGGCTGCCGGCTTGACCGGCTTGTTTTGGACGGCAATGGACTGGCGCTCCGCTTCCATGCGCA
>CAJYRE010000368.1 GCA_913776675.1 Rhizobiaceae bacterium | reverse complement strand
TTAGAGCATTTTCAGGAAAAGTGCATAGCGGTTTTCCGTCCGGAAATGCGTAAAACAAAGAGTGAGAGCATTTTCAGGAAAAGCGCGCAGCCGCTTTCCGTCCACAAATGCGTAAAAACACAGCGTGAGAGCATGTCAGGGAAAAGTGGAACGCACGCTTCCCTGACACATGTTCAGCTTTTGGCAAGAGCTGCGGCTGTCTTCACCGGAGCATTGGTGGGCAAGCCCCTCAAGCGCGACAACAGAACCACCGTGGCAATGCCGCCAATCAACGCCACCGGCACAATGGCCATCAGCACTTCAGTTGGGCTGCGCCCTGCGGCCACCAAACCACCCGCCAGCAGCGGCCCAACAACCGAGCCAGCCCGGCCAACCGCCACCGCAAGCCCAACACCCCGACCGCGCACAGCGGTGGTGTAGCATTGTGGTGCCATACCATACAGCAGGGCCTGTGCACATGATACAGTGCCACCCACCATAGCCCCTGCAATCGCATTCACGGTCATATCGGCTGGTGCCATGCCCAGCAGAATCAACGATCCCACCAGCAACGCAAAGCAGATGGTGCCGTTTAGCACCTTGCGCTCACCATCCAGGAACAAGCCACCCAGCAGACTGCCTATCGATGCGGCAACGTTGAAGATCAACTGAATAAGACCTGCCTGCTCACGATTGAGACCGCGTGTCACCAGCAGCGTCGGCAACCAGTTCAGCAACAGATACAACACCAGAATGCCAAAGAAAAAACCAACCCACAGCAGCAGGGTTGAAACAACCGCCCCTTGCTGCGCGAACAATTGTCGCCATGCACCTTCGCTCGTGGCCGTATGTGTTTTTTCCACCCGCAGCGGCGGCAATAGCATCAGCAATGGCACGACCAACAGCATAGGCATGACGCCGCCCGCGATGAAAATCGTGCGCCAGTCATCATGCAAACCCGCGATAGCAACAAGGCTGGCCACAGCCCCACCCAGCGGCACGCCCGCATACATCACCGAGACGGCGCGACCGCGCCGCTCGAGCGATGTCGCCTCGGCAGCAATGCTGACCAGATTGGGCAAAGCCCCACCCAGACCCACACCGGTGAGAAAGCGCATGGCAATCAGCCCATCAACCGAGCTGACCGTCGCTGTTGCCAGCGAAAAGATGCCGAACACCACCAGCGAGATGCACAAGCCAAGCCGACGACCCAACCGGTCAGACACGACACCGCCAACAATGGCTCCGAAGATCAGACCAAGGGTTGCGGATGAAAAGAACAGACCCATCTGTCCAGCGGTCAGCCCAAAAACCGGCGCAAGCTTCGGCGCTGCAACACCTGCGGCCTGAAGGTCAAAACCCTCAATAATCGCTGCCAGAAAAATCAGAAAAAAGATACGGGCCGAGCCCGTTTGCGATGTCGTCGCAGACATAATGCCTCCCCTCATTGTTGCCGAATTCTGACCGTTTGTCTCCTCACGCCGGGTCAGATTCTTAAACCTGTGCAGTTTCTCTCAAACGTCAGGTTTGCATTGTTCAGACACAGGGGTGAAAACCACCTGCAGATTTATTTTATTATCAGCAATCATCATAAAGTATGTTTAACTTACTAGCTGTCTTGATATTTAGCAATCGCTCTTTCGGATATTTGCAAAAATCCAAAAACCCATGCGCTGTTATCAGTCGGGGTTACGATCCAGCGCCGCTTTTTCGGCATCGGACGGCTGTCCCAGAAAGGATTCTCCCAGTCTGTCATCGTTGAGCCGCATCACCACATGCTTGCCATCGGCCGAAAACAGCACCCGGATGGCGCTCTGGCCACAGCGCTTGGCCTCACACGCATAAAAAAGCTGCATGGGCTTGCCGTCTACTGGAACTTCCACCGAGGCAAGCCCGACATAATCATTCTTGCCCACCATATTCAGCACCCATGGCGGTATGCCCTGTTTGCCCCGCACCAGTGCCGTCAAGGCATCGCGGTGCGGCTTGGAGATTTGTATCGTCTGCGCCAGAAACTGGCCGGAGAGGTTTTGAGCTGTCGCTGGAGCGGCGCTCAGGCAGGCCAGCATGATGAGAAACATCAGGCGTCGCACTGTGGGATCCTCCTTGGGTTAAGCAACCTCAATCATTTGTTCCGCCGTTTGCAAATCCACCGACACCAATTGCGAAACCCCCTGCTCGGCCATGGTCACACCAAACAGGCGGTTCATGCGGGCCATGGTGATGGGGTTGTGGGTGATAATCACAAACCGGGTCTGGGTGGATGCGGCCATTTCATCCATCAGGTTGCAATAGCGCTCAACATTATGGTCATCCAGCGGCGCGTCCACCTCGTCCAGCACGCAGATCGGGGCCGGATTGGTGAGGAATACCGCGAATATCAGCGCCATGGCCGTCAGCGCCTGTTCGCCACCCGAGAGCAGCGTCATGGTCTGCGGTTTTTTGCCCGGCGGGCGGGCGAGGATTTCAAGGCCAGCGTCGAGCGGATCGTCGCTTTCAATCAGTTGCAATTCCGCCGTACCGCCATTGAACAGGTGGGTGAACAGCCGCTGGAATTGCGCATTGACCACATCAAACGCCGCCACCAACCGTTCCCGGCCCTCACGATTGAGGCTCTGGATGGCCCCGCGCAGCGTCTTGATGGCATCAATAATGTCATCCCGCTCCTTGGTCAGCATGGTCAGCTTGTCCGACAATTCCTTCTGCTCTTCATCGGCTCGCAGGTTGACGGCACCGAGCCGTTCACGCTCGATTTTCAGCCGATCCAACTCGCGCTCGACCTCGCGCAAATCCGGCAAAGCATCCTCCGGCTTCAAACCTGTCAGGCGGAACGCATCCTGTGGCGACACATTCAGCGCTTCCTGAATGCGTGCCTCGCCATCCTTGCGGCGTTCAACGGCTGATAACAACCGCTCTTCGGCCCTGCCCCGACGCTCCCGGCTCTCGGCCAAAGCGGAAAGGGCTGTGGCCGCCAATTGGTCCGCCGCCCGCTGGGCCGTTTCCGCCTCCGCCAACAGATCGGCCGCCGCCCGACGCGCAAGCTCTGCCTTATCCAGCTCGCTCATCAACTGACGGCGTTTTTCGTCAAATTCATCCGGAGCCGCCTCCAGATCCATCATCTCGTCACGGGCTTCCTGCTCGCGGTCCTTCAGCGTGGCAATATGCTCGCCCGCACTTCTGGCCCGATCCAGCCAGCTTTGGCGCTCCTGCCGAATGGCCATGATGCGGCGCTGACGTTGATCATTCTCGCGGGAAAAGCCCTCAAACCGCGCCCGCGCTTCAGCCACCAAGC
>CAJYRE010000367.1 GCA_913776675.1 Rhizobiaceae bacterium | reverse complement strand
ATGAAAAGCCGCGCGCCACACGATGATCAATTTCCTGAGGGTTGATGCTCAGTGTGGCAACAATGCTGGCCAAGGCGGTGGCCACCATCAACCAGACAATGCCATTCTGGCCAAAGTGTTCGGCCATCAGATAGACGCAGACCAGAGAAAACACATTGCCGGTGTGGTTCCACACTTCATTCTGGGAAATCTGTCGGGAAAAGGCATTTTGCCCCACCAGCCCCAGCGTCAAACCCATTAAGGCTGGTCCAATGACCGCGCCCACCAGTGCGTTGACCGATTGCCCACCAAATACGGAAATATTGTCGGGGCTGGCCAGAGTCCACAGGGCTGTGGCGGTCACCATGCTGACAGCCACAACAATCAATGCTCGCTTATAGGGTGTTGCATCCACCAGCGCGCCCAGCAAGGGCGTTGCAATCATGCCGATAATGCCGCCCATCGTTGCGATAATGCCCAGGGTCATCGGTTTCCAGCCGTGACTTGCCAGAAAGCCATCCAGAAACGGCCCAAGGCCATCACGGGCATCAGCAAGAAAGAAATTCAGGCTGGCCAGTGCTACAAGAGAACGATGACTGGGGCCGGAGATCGTGGGTTGCGATGACACGATTTACACCTTTATGTCATTGGTTTCATTGTGATGTTAGATGGCGCTCCATTGATTTAAGGAAAGGATCTGTCGCAACGATGACAAAAATATTTTTTGATGATTGCCCTTGGGGCTGTCTGCTCTAAATGTGGGGTATCTTGTCAGGGACCGATTCCTGTCCTGCTTTTTCCGGATGATGCATGACGACGATTTATGTCACTTGGGGCATTGCTGCCCTCGCGGTTTTGGGTGTGATTGTCAGGCCGGGGGGGTGGCCAGAGGCCATCTGGGCTGTTTTGGGGGCGCTGGCACTTTGGGCCTTGGGCCAGATTGGCTTAGCGGACGTCTGGGCCGGGATTGCCAAAGGCACGGATGTCTATCTGTTTTTGATCGGCATGATGCTGTTGTCCGAACTGGCGCGCCGCGAAGGCCTGTTTGATTGGCTGGCGGCGCTGGCGACAGAAAAAGCCAAGGGATCGCCCATCCGGCTGTTTGTGCTGATTTATGCGGTGGGCATTCTGGTCACGGCATTTCTATCCAATGATGCGACGGCGGTGGTGCTGACGCCTGCGGTCTATGCGGCGACAAAGGCGGCGAAGCTCAAGAACCCCATGCCTTACCTGCTGATTTGTGCCTTCATCGCCAACGCCGCAAGTTTTGTACTGCCCATTTCCAATCCCGCAAATTTGGTGATTTTTGGCGGTGGCACCATGCCGCCCCTATCAAAATGGATGGCTACCTTCGCTTTGCCGTCGCTGGTCGCCATTGTTGTCACCTTTGTCATGCTCTATTGGAGCCAACGCCGGGAGATTGTCACCGAAACGCTGGAGCGGCAGACGGAAGCGCCGGTTTTGTCTCACAGTGCCAAGCTGGCAGGCTATGGCCTGCTGCTGACCGCGATCATTCTGATGACAGCTTCGGCGATGGGCGCAGATCTCGGCCTGCCAACCTTCGTGGCCGGGGTATTGACCACGGTGCTTGTGCTGGCGCTGACCCGCCAGAGCCCTGCCGAAACGCTGAAAGGCGTATCCTGGAGTGTGCTGCCGCTGGTGGGCGGACTTTTTGTGCTGGTGGAAGCGCTGGATAAAACTGGCTTGACCCATCAGTTGGCCAGTCTGTTGCAAGATTATGCCGCAGCGGATGGCAAAACCACTGCCATGTCAGCGGGCTTAGCTGTCGGCTTTATCTCCAATCTGGTCAACAATCTGCCCGCAGGCCTGATGGCCGGAACCACGGTGCAGGCGGCACATGTGTCCGATACGGTCTCGGCGGCGGTGCTGATCGGCGTTGATCTTGGACCGAACCTGTCCGTGACCGGCTCGCTGGCGACGATTTTGTGGCTCTCGGCACTGAAACGGGAAGGGCTGCATATGGGCACCTGGGCGTTTTTGAAAATTGGTGCCGTGGTGATGATCCCGGCGCTGGTACTGTCGCTTCTGGCTCTGGTGCTGGTGGCTCCATAAAAAAAGCCCTGACAGGTCAGGGCTGACTGCTGACAACCCCCTGGTCTTGGGCTGTGGTTTATGATTCACTGGGACATGTTGAAGAAACCTGCTCCCGAACAGACGGCTCTCGAGATGGTCACGCTCGATGGGCTGGTGCCGAAGGATCATCTGCTTCGCAAGATCGATGCGGTGATCGACTTTTCCTTTATTCATGATCGTGTTGTGGGGCTCTACTGCGCCGACAACGGTCGCCCGCCACTGGACCCGACATGCATGTTCAAGGCGCTATTTCTGGGCTACCTGTTTGGAGTTCGCTCCGAGCGTCAGTTGGTGCGCGAGATCGAGGTGAATATCGCCTATCGGTGGTTTCTGCGCATGAAGCTGACCGATCCGGTTTTCGATGCGTCGACGCTGTCCCAAAACCGCCGTCGGCGTTTCAACGACACCTCGGTGGCGCAGGATATCTTCGATGCCATCGTGGAACAGGCGATCCGCCACGGCCTGGTTGGTGGCACGGTGCTTTATACGGATTCGACGCATCTGAAGGCGAATGCCAACAAGGGCAAGTACGATCTTGAGATGCTGAAGAAATCGCGTGCTGACTATTGGGCTGATCTCGACCGGGCGATCGAGGTGGAGCGGGCAGCGCATGGCCAGAAGCCTTTGAAAGAAAAGGAATGCGAGCCCTGAGGTGAAGGAAACCAAAGTCAGTCGCACCGATCCGGAGGCTGGCTACATGGTGCGCGATGGCAAGCCCAAGGGCTTCTTTTATCTTGATCACCGCACGGTCGATGGTCGCCATGCCATCATCACCGACACCCATGTGACGCCGGCCAATGTGCATGACTCAATCGTCTATCTGGAGCGGCTCGACCGGCAGAGAACCCGCTTCGACTTTGATGTCGGTGCGGTTGGGCTCGATGCGGGCTATGCGACGGCCGGCATTGCCAAGGGGCTGGAGGACAGACAAATCCTCGGCGTAACCGGCTATCGCACCCCCACTGCGCCCAAGGAGGGGATGATGCGCAAATCGAAGTTCGTCTTTGAGCCCGAAACCGATGGCTATCGCTGTCCTGAAGGTCAGTTGCTCACCTACGCCACCACCGACTGCAACGGCTACAAGCACTACCGCTCGGACCCGTCCGTCTGCCGCGACTGCCCGCTTCTCGCAACCTGCACCTCAAACGTCAAGGCGGAGCGCACCATCACTCGGCATGTCTGGCAAGATGCTCGTGAGCGCACCGACAGCCACCGAAAGACCCCCTGGGGCAAGGCGATCTACAAACGACGAAAGGAGACGGTCGAGCGTTCCTTCGCCGATGCCAAACAACTTCACGGGCACCGCTACGCCCGCTTCCGCGGCCTCATCAAGGTGAGGTGGCAATGCCTGCTTGCAGCAGCAGCGCAGAACATCCAGAAGATCGCAATGGCAATGACCAAAGCCCCCAAACCAGCCTGCGGATGACGGCTTCAAGCCAGCTTCAAACTCCGCACCATCCTCGCGGAAACATCACCGGCCCCCCC
>CAJYRE010000366.1 GCA_913776675.1 Rhizobiaceae bacterium | reverse complement strand
AAGAAAGCCTGTGATCACTGTGGCTGGAATTTTTTGCTGCAACATGGATTTAACCCTTCATTTTCAGCGGCAGTCCAGCCGCAACAAAATAGACTTCCGCGACATTGGCCGCGATCAATTGGTGAAGCCGACCTGCATGGTCGCGGAATTCGCGCGCCATTTTGTTCTCTGGCACAATGCCAAGGCCGACTTCGTTGGAAACAAGAATGACGGAGGCGGAAAGCGTCGGCAAAAGCTTTGCCAAAGCCGCAGATTCGGCGGCAATATCGCAGTCCTGTTCCATCATCAGATTGGTGAGCCAGAGCGTGAGACAATCCACCAGCACCACCCGGCCCGGCGCATCAACACGTTGAAGCGTTGCAACCAAAGCCAGAGGCTCTTCATGGGTGATCCACAGTGGTCCACGATCCAGCCGATGCTGGGCAATGCGCGCCCGCATCTCATCGTCCCACGCTTGCCCCGTGGCAATATAATGCCGCTCCAGCCCGCTGTTTTGGGCAAGAGTTTCAGCAAAACGGGATTTACCGGATCGCGCCCCACCCAAAACGAAGGCGCTTTTCAACAAGGCAGCACTCATGGATCAATTGCCGCCTGCTGGAGCCGTATAAAGCCCGCCAGAGCGAATATCCGGCCTGGGTTTTGCCGCCGATCCGCCAAAAGTGGATGTACCGGACGATGCCAGAGGCAAAGGGGCCGCCGATGACAGGGGAGCCGGAGCGGATGTTCGATGCTGAGATTGCGGCCACAAGGCAAAAACCACTGCTGCCACACCCAACAGCAGAAAACCCGCCACAATAATCCGAGACATAGACAAAACCATCATGCAATTGCCCCCCAAAATCGAGGCAAAGCGCGAGGGTTGCGTACAATACGCCCGTGTTCGGAGCCAACAGGCCCCGCGAAAATTCTGTTGCGCCACGACAACCTCCGTGCTGGCGTCGGGGATTTCTCCCCCCATTGGGCACAATGCCCGTCACGGACGGCAGGTCTCCTGGCTCACAGTGTCAAACCAACCCGAACACTCGGATTGGCTCACGGATTTTCCTCACCTTCCCGGAGCTATTGGCAAATGCGAAAAGGCGGACGATTCGTAGATAAAGAGGCGTCCAACCCCGGCACATCGCTTTGCCACTCCAGTGGCTTTTCCGGTTTTTCAAAATCCCGGCACCGGCCACACCATGCGGCCCGCCATGCAGCAATCAGTCCAAACCGGATGAAAAACCCTCGCTGTTCTACAGTCGCGGGGTCGGCTACGTTTAACGCGCCCGAAATGGGTCCACGCCTTCGCATTCCCTTTTGCTTTCCACCTCGAACCTCTTCAAGGCAAAAACCATCCACAAACATGGTTATGCCCAAGACAGAAATATGTCAATCAGACCCGTAGCGGCATCAATAGCTTCCGGCCGAAATACAGGAAAAACCCGGAGAAACCTCTGGCTACTCATCCGATAAACAAGGAGGTTTCAGATCAGTCCACTCTTTGGGCAAGCCAGACGGTGCGTTGCCCACAGGTGGGGTCTTCGATGACATTATCCATCACTCGAAACCCTGCCCCATGGAGCAATGTGCGATATTCATCCGGGCTGAGGCTGCCGTGATACAGTGGCTCTCCTTCCATAACGCCAATCGCACTGCCTTCTGCGGGGCCGCTGGTGAATAAGAGGACACCGTGAGAGGCCGCATGCTTTTGGAAAAGCGTGAACATACCGCGCTGATCTTCGGGTGTTAGATGGAAAAAGCTATCCCAGGCGAGTTGACCGGCAAAGCGTTGCTCAAACGATAATTGACGCATATCCATCACAAAAGCCGAAGCGTTCGGTACATTCTGCTGAAAGAGATCGATCATTTGCTGTGCGCCATCAATGCCGGTGACGCGAAAATTCCGGCGCACCAACTCGTTGGCAAGGGGCAGACCTGAGCCACACCCAATATCCAGCACATCACTTCCAGCAGGCAATAATGCGCAAAAGCGATCAATCCACACCCTCTCGATGAGAGCCTTGCCGCGACGCTTCGCCCAGACAGGACCATGTCGCCGATAGAGGTCGAGGACAGAGTGAGTCGGATGGTCTTGCATGCGAGATACCACCTTGATCCGATTAAAAACACAAAGCCCTGTAATCGTTTAACGTATCGCCGGGCGTTGAAGGTGGAACATATCCCGAAGGCGTGCAGCCGTTTCCTCTGCCAGACTCTCAGCAGCAAGATTTGCCGAGCCGGTTTCCGTCATCACCTTGAATTCGCCTTCGGCCACCACAGCACCATTTTCCACAGACGCGGCAGAAACCTTGACGATCACTTCATTCTTGTTTTTATCAAGCCCGATGGAAGTTGCAATGCTGTCCATTCGCACGGTCACAATGACGCGCGGCAAAACTTCGGATCGCACCGTGACCGCGACGGCATCCGACATGCGCCGCTCCAAGCCCCGCACCAAGTCAAGCGGCACGTTCGGCCCTGCCATCACCACAACCGCCCGCACATCATAATAAAGCTGCGGCGGTTTCGGACGAAACAAATTCGTAACGCAGCCCATCAGCACAAGCGTGAGGGCACCAACAATCGAAAATCGAAACAGGGTCGACAGCATGGAACCTCGCAAGCACAACATTCCGGATTGCGGACAATCTTCTGGATAGAGTTTGACATAAACTAACAACCAGCACGATTCTCAACGTGTTTATGGCACAGCAGAAATTCCCCCCACCGGCCCAAACCAGATGCCGCCTATCCTGTTAACAATCAAGCAAAAACCGCATTCAACATACGATAAGCCGCCTGCATATCCACAAAACGGGCTTTGCGGCGCGCCTCTGCTTCACTATCCACACCCCAATGCTCATCAGTCCAGTCTTCATCCAGATGGGCCAAGGCCCAAGCCTGTTCCAGCGAAAGATGACTATTCGCCAGAGCCAGCGCCAGAATCGCTGACCCTGCCAGAGAGGTCATCAAATGCAGACTGGCCAGACCAAACACGGTGTTATAGGCCTGCAAGGCGCGCTGGAAGGCGTCTATTGCCGCCTGCGGCTGCTCCACATGCAAAATGCCGCTGGTTTGAATGAAACGGGCCTGATGTTTTTCAGCCAGCCAATCCAGAACCGGGTCCCATTGCGCACTTTGGCGGGCCACCAGTTCTTGCGGGCCATCGGCGCGATAGCAGAGCAAATCCGAACCACTAACGCGGACAATATCCGCCAGCACGTCATCCGGGTTCACTGAGACTGCATCCAACGCCGTATTGGCCAGACGGGTGACGGGCATGGTGGCGGGATCAATCTCCGCACCTTGCGCCTGCCACTCTGCGCACACCAGATCGGCAGCCGCTTGCGTTGGCAGAATCAAACCATTGCGCAACGGCGTCTTGACCGACTTGCCATCCAGCAAAACCGCAAATCCACCGTCCACTGCGGCAACTGTTGCCTGCGTGTAAAACCGCTTTGGCAAAGGCTTTTTCATTTGAATCTGTGCCCGGCGAACAGGATCGGGATCACTCATCTCCGGTACTTCATGTTGCCGCAATTCCGGACTGAAAACCGCTTCACACTTTTCCTGGAATTGCTCCGTACCTTCAAAAATATCACGCATTGTCACTCACTCACAGAATATGATCAAGCAAGGCTTCGGCCTGATGCACCACCGCATCGGCACCGGATTCCAGCAATTGTTCAGCCGTTGCACTGCCCCAGCTCACACCAATGGCCTTTGCCCCGGCGCTTTTGGCCATTTGCATATCATAAATCGCATCGCCAATCACAATGGTCTGTTCTGGCCGCATGCCCATTTCATCACAGCATTCTGTCACCATGGCCGGATGCGGTTTGGAGGGACAGTCATCGGCTGTGCGCGACACTTTGAAGTGGGGACGAAAACCATGCACGTCCAACATGCTATCAAGCCCGCGGCGAGATTTGCCGGTCACAGCCCCAATCAGAATATCATCTTCCTGCGCCAGCCGCTCCACCACGGCACGAATACCATCAAACAGCGGGGCTTCCTTATAATCAGGAGCCTGCCGCACCACAGTAAACAGCGATTTGTAATGGGCGGTCATGGCCAGCGCTTCATCATCCACATGCAGCTTGCCGTCCATGCGGGCAATGGCAATATCCAGCGTCAGCCCCATGATGGATTTTGTGGCGGCCAGCGCCGGTTCGGGCTTGTTGAAATGCAGAAATGTGCGGCGCATGGTTTCGTGAATCGTGGCGGCACTGTCCACCAGAGTGCCATCACAATCAAACAGAACAAGCTTCATTCATGATCTCCGCCATTG
>CAJYRE010000365.1 GCA_913776675.1 Rhizobiaceae bacterium | reverse complement strand
TGTTCATCTCTCAATCGGGCGAAACAGCCGACACGCTGGCCTCTTTGCGCTATTGCAAAGACGCTGGCCTGAAAATCGGTGCTATCGTCAATGTCAAGGAATCCACCATTGCCCGCGAGGCCGATGCCGTGTTTCCCATTCTGGCCGGGCCGGAAATTGGCGTTGCTTCCACCAAGGCCTTTACCTGCCAGCTCACCGTCATGGCATCGCTTGCTGTCACGGCGGCCAAAGCGCGCGGCCTGATCAATGCACAAGAGGAAGAAGACCTTGTGCGGCATCTGGCCGAGATGCCCCGCATCATGAGCAAGGTGCTGAACCTCATCCAGCCGCAGATGGAAAGCCTGTCGCGTGAGCTGTCACGGTTCAAGGATGTGCTTTATCTTGGTCGCGGCACCAGCTATCCGCTGGCGTTGGAAGGGGCCCTGAAGCTCAAGGAAATCTCTTACATCCACGCCGAGGGCTATGCAGCGGGCGAATTGAAGCATGGTCCGATTGCATTGATTGATGAAAACATGCCGGTGATTGTTATCGCCCCGCATGACCGCTTCTTTGAAAAGACGGTCTCCAACATGCAGGAAGTGGCAGCGCGCGGCGGCAAGATCATTTTCATCACCGATGAAAAGGGCGCTGCCAGCTCCAAGCTGGAAACCATGGCAACGATTGTGCTGCCCAATGTGGCCGAGATTATTGCCCCGATGGTGTTTTCGCTGCCCATTCAGTTACTGGCCTACCACACAGCCGTGTTTATGGGCACCGATGTGGATCAACCGCGCAATCTGGCCAAATCAGTGACGGTGGAATGACACGATTGTGTCGGTGAACGGCATTGACGACTGCCGTTCACTGCTCAACAATCAAAAATCTCGCGGATTATCAGCGAATCAACCCCAGTGGATTTTATGACCGAAAAACCCGAGATCATTTCGATTGCTGGCCGTCTGCGGACCAATTTTCTGACAGGTATGATTATCTGTGCGCCGTTGGCTATCACCATTTGGCTGACCTTCACGTTCATTGATTGGGCCGATAGCTGGGTGACGCCGTATATTCCGCAGCGCTACAACCCGCAGTATTATTTCAATATCACCATTCCCGGTACAGGCCTTTTGATTGCGGTGGTTTTCATCACCATTATCGGCTTTCTGGGGCGCAATCTCGTGGGCCGCTCGGTTGTCAATTTTGGTGAATCGCTGCTCAACCGCATGCCGCTGGTGCGCACGCTGCACAAAAGCCTGAAGCAGATTTTTGAAACCGCGCTGAAGGAAAAATCCAATTCCTACAAAAAGGTTGGGCTGGTGGAATTTCCAAGCCCCGGCATGTGGGCGCTGGTGTTTGTTGCAACCGATGTGACCGGCGAGATTGCTGCCAAGCTCAACACCAATGGCGAGGAAATGGTGGCCGTTTTCATGCCCCCAACGCCGGTGCCGACGGCGGGTTTTTTGATGTTTGTGCCCAAAAGCAAACTGAAATTGCTGGATATGTCGCCGGAAGAGGGCGCAAAACTGCTGATTTCGGGTGGTCTGGTTATGCCGGACTGGAAACCCGTGATGGAATCCATAAAGGCATAAGCTTAAGGCTCGATCCTGAGCGGCCCAAGGATCACAGACGCACCAGCGCCATCGCTCAGTTCGGGGTCCAGTGAAACGGTGATCTGTGAGGCGTCGTGGCAAGCGGGATCGTCTGATAACAGAATGCCAAAATTTTGCTGTTTACGCGGCTGTTGCGGCGTGAAAGGCAATTGCGGAAAAACCATGTTCTCGTTACAGGAGCGCTCAGGCTGATCAGCGATAACAACATATATAGCCCCGAAGACGTTCAGCCCAATGAGGCAGAATTTGTCCGAGTGGCAGGCCGCGTCATGTGGTATGGAAGGTCCATCTAGGAGGATTTATGAAGTTTTCTATCGTATTAATAGCTATTTTAATGTCTTTTTCGAGCGCCAACGCTGATGATTTAAAGGCCCCAGCCCTTATCCGCCTTGGAGAAATTTCAATAATGTGCAAGATTGAACTCTCTAAGCCAGTAGATGACTGGTTTAACGCCATGTATAAGCTGGCAGATCAAAAAGTATACGATTCAACTGTGTTATCAGCAAAAAATGAATACACACTCGGTGTGGCCACTGAAGGCCCAATTACGTATTGTTGGAAAATCAGAGAGCAAATGCGATCTGCTGGCTTCTTGTGAGGTAGCGTAAGTGGCAGGGATTGACTGGAAGCAAGCCCCTCGCGCTGCACGTTGGTGGGCAATCGATGCAAACGGCCAGGCACACTGGTACTGCACTCCAAACGTCGCGCCATTCACCGATTTTTGGTTTTCAGAAGAGATTTTAGCGCCAACTTTTGGCTTCACCGGTGACTGGCGCAAAAGCCTCACTGAGCGCCCTGCAAAGACCCAGCCTGCCACTTGATCTTGCGCGTGCCGTTTCGGGGTATTCTCACTTACTTCCCCGAAACTCCCGACAAAACATGATGTTTCCAGATATTCCCGTTTAATCCCGCATATTCCCGGTTACTGCCATGTGTTATTGCGGGTTACAAAAACAAAGCGCCATGAGACTATAGCATTTCAATGTTTCACGGAAACACTGAAATGCTATAAGTCTTTGTTTTTACGCATTTCCGGACGGAAAACCGCTACGCACTTTTCCTGGAACTGCTCTAACCCATGACGCTCTTTCTTGAATGAAGACGTTACAACTGATTCAAGGCAATTATACGCCAGTGACCAGCACTTCGACCTTTGAGAGAGTCACCGTGCCCATCTTACCGGCTCCGCCTTGGGCAGAAACGGGCAGCAATTGCAGCTCCACATCTCCTGTCTTTTCCATGCCACTGCCATAAACCCGCAAAATGGCATCGGTTATATCCAGCAGGAAGGATGGTGCTGCCTTATGATGGCTGGAATGCCCGCCATGCTCAAGGTTGGTAAAGCTGCCAACATAGCGGCGATCATCGCTGGACGGATTGACACCCAACGGTGCTGAGCCAATGAAGACCTTGATTTCTGTGGTCACAACATCGGTGATCTGCACATCACGGAACACAACGAAGGCTCTTAGTGTGGTGGCGGCTTTTTCCTGCGTCACAAACCCCATCGTATCCACGCCGGAGCCAGCCGGCACGCGCGCCAGAAGGGCATTGATACCATGCTGTGCAATATCAATCTTGACCTTCAACGGAGATTTTCGTGTGCCCTTGGCAGTCGATGCGGTGGTTGATTGCAGTGTACGAACCATGCCCGTTTCCGGCACTGCGCCAGCCAGGAAGCAGAATGTTGTGATAACACACACGCCAACACCGCAGCGGCTAGGCTGACAGGCCGCAGACAAGCAGAACGTTTAAAGAGTGCGCACCCCCTCTATCTTTGCATGTATTATATTAAATTATTCTCAAAATATACATTCATCAATCATCAAATTGCAAAACTGCAACTTATTATTGCAAAAATAGAAATGGATAAAACCTTATAAATGAATGAGGTATCGGTGAAACAAGGTCGATTTTGTCACGTCCTTGTCACTTCAAAGTTCTAACTGAACATAGGGCCTGCGGGAATGGATGCGCTTTGTCGCAACTTTACGCATGCCGCGCTATTCTTGGAGGTCAGAAATGAAAGTGTTTTCCAAAGCGGTAGCATTTCTTGCTGCTGGCGTTGCTCTATGCTCAGCCTATGGGGCTTTTGCTGAAGGTTCAGTGACAGCGAATGGTGTTACCATTATCAATCATGGTCTCGTAGCTATCGGGCGCATTCCGGCCAGCCAGAAAGACAAATTCGGCGAAACCTTTGGCTCCGGCTCGGGCATGGCAATGGATCTGACCAAATGGAAAAAAGATGGCAACGGCTATTCCGGCTCGCTGCTTCTGTTGCCCGATCGCGGCTACAACGTTGAAGGCACCACCGACTATAACGACCGCATCAACCGCATCGATTTCCACCTGACACCTGCGAGCGCCGATGCTGCTATCCCCGCCGACAAGCAGCAGACCGGGATGGATGCCAAGCTGGCCGATACCATTCTTCTGACCGACAACAAGGGCAAGTCGTTCACGGGACTTGATCCAGAATCCGGCGTGCGTCCCGCAGAGGGCAAAATCCCGGCTCTGCCGCAGGCAACCAATGGCAAAGTCTCGCTCGATCCCGAAGCCGTGGTGCGTCTCAACGATGGCTCGATGATGATCAGCGACGAATATGGTCCTTACATCTACCATTACTCAGCAGACGGCAAAATGATCTCCGCCACCCAGCCGCCCAAGGCATTTTTGCCGATGCGCAAGGGTGAGCTGAACTTCTCCTCCAACAATGTCGGTGAAGGCGGCAAAAAGCCGGACCCGAAAGATCCGGAGACTGGCCGCCAGAACAATCAGGGCTTTGAAGGTCTGTCTCTGACGCCCGATGGCAAGTTCCTGATTGCCCTGTTGCAATCGGCCACCCGTCAGGACGGCGGCGATAGCAGCTCAACCCGCATGAACACCCGCGCTCTGGTCTATGATGCTTCCGACGTGGACCAACTGAAACTGGTGCATGAATATGTCGTGCCGCTGCCCACCTTTGATAACAAGGGCAAGGTCGCCGTGGCGGCCCAGAGCGAAATTCTCGCTCTCTCTGACAAGACCTTCCTGATGCTGGCCCGCGACAGCAACAATGGTCAGGGCCTGAAGGGCGACACCTCGGTTTACCGCAAGATTGACCTTGTGGATGTCTCCAATGCCACCGACATCGCCAACACCGAGTTTGATGGCCTCAAGCCCGTGGCTCCCAAGGGCGTTGTGGATGCTTCCGTGAAGGTGGCAGCCGTTACCCCGTTCATCGACATCAACGATGCCAAAGACCTCGCCCGCTTTGGCCTGCACAATGGCGCACCGAACGACAAGAACAATCTCTCGGAAAAGTGGGAAGCCATGTCAATTGCCCCCGTGCTCGACCCCGCCAAGCCCGATGACTATTTCCTGTTCATCGCCAACGACAACGACTTCCTCACACAGGAGGGCTACCAGGTCGGAGCCGCCTACAAGGCCGAAGGCGGCGCAGATGTGGACACCATGTTCCAGGTGTTCCGCGTAACGCTGCCGGGTATGGCGAAGAAGTAAACCTATTTGCGGGTCGGGAACTTACCCAGCCCGCAAAAACCGAACGGCCTCATCCCGCCGTAGCAGATAGAGCAAGGTCCGCACGGCCTCGCCGCGGGGTGAGGTTAGATCCGGGTCGCGGTCCAGCAGATAGGCGGCATCCTTGCGAGCGATTTCCAGCAGGTCGGCGTGAAATTCCATGCTGGCAATGCGAAAGCCGGGGGTGCCGGATTGGCGGGTGCCGAGAAGCTCGCCTTCGCCGCGCAATTTCAAATCCTCTTCGGCAATCAGAAAGCCGTCTTCGCTATCGCGCAGGATCGAGAGCCGTGCTTTACCATTTTCACTCAGAGGCCCTTTGTAGAGCAGGATGCAGGAGGAGGCTTCCGCGCCGCGCCCCACGCGCCCGCGCAGCTGGTGCAATTGCGCAAGGCCAAAGCGTTCGGCGTGTTCAATCACCATAATCGTCGCGTCGGGCACGTCCACGCCCACTTCCACCACTGTTGTGGCCACCAGCAGGCGGGTTTCGCCGTTTTTAAACGCCAGCATGGCGGCGTCTTTTTCCGCACCCGTCATGCGGCCATGCACAAGGCCGATGG
>CAJYRE010000364.1 GCA_913776675.1 Rhizobiaceae bacterium | reverse complement strand
CTAGAGCCGCAGGCATGGCCGGGATGGGATAGCCGGGAATCCAGCGATAGCCCTGCACATCCTTACGCGCGATCTTCACAATGCACACACTGTTGGACTGGTTACCGCCGAGCGCATAAATATATTGCGTATCCCAGCCAACCACAAAAAACACATGCCCGCCAACGACCTTGCCTGCAGCGTCACGCCGTTTTTTATAGCCAATCGCGCCAAAGGCTGGGCTGGACAGCTGCAGTCCATAGTTTGCATAAGACAGCGCCCATGCACTGTTTGTGCCGGTGATGCGGTTTTGCTTCAGGCACCAGCTCACGAAGGCCGCACACCAAGCAGTTTCATCATGGGCCATGGGGCCAGTGCCAAGGCCCACGGTTGCCAGATATTCGATGATGCGAGGATTATCCTTGCTGCCAGCAATTTCGCGCTGCCCGATTTCAGCGAGAGCTGTGTCAATCCAAGGCGGGTGTTTCATTGTTTTCTCCATAAAAAAGCCGCCCGGAATGGACGACTGATAAAAATGTATCCTGTAGTTCACACTGTCGTTGACATGGTGCAAACTGTGAACTATAGATTACGCATGATCGAAGTTCGCAAAACAGATGTGTTTCTGAAGTGGTTTAAGTCCCTCAAGGATGTTCGGGCTCAGGCCCGTATCCAGACAAGAATTGACAGGCTGCAACTTGGCCTGTTGGGCGATGCAAAATTCTTTGATGGCATCGGTGAGATGCGCATCGACTACGGCCCAGGATATCGGATTTATTTCGTGCAGCGCGGCAAGGAAATTATCATCCTTCTGAGCGGCGGCGATAAAAGCACACAGAGCAAAGACATCAAGTTAGCCATAATTGCAGCAAAGGAGGTCTAAAATGACCATCGAAACCACACCATGGGATGCAACAGAGTTTCTGACCAGTGATGAAGCCATTGCCGCCTACCTGGAGGCGGCGCTTGAGGACGGCGAACCCAAAGTTGTCGCTGTGGCTCTTGGCAATATTGCTCGCGCCAAGGGCATGACAAACATCGCAACCCAATCCGGCATCACCCGCGAGGCGCTTTACAAAGCACTGAGCGAAAAGGGTGATCCGAAACTGTCAACCTTGCTGGGTGTCATGAATGCCCTTGGCTTGCGCTTTAGCGTCAGCACCAAAGCGAATGCAGCTTAAACGGCTGGAGGGCGACATCAGTGGCAGAACGCGCTATTGAGAGATTTATTCCGGCAGCACCGGCCAGTTTTCCGTTTCGGCTGGTTTCGTGACCTTGACCCGCGAACTTTTGCCGGTTGCCTTTTTCGCACCTGGCTCTTTCAGTTCCAGCACGGTGGTTGAGCCACCACCACGGTCTGCCTTGTGCGTCACGCCGTCAATGCGCCAATTGCCATCAACATCGCGCTTGGCACCAGTCAGCACAAAGAGGGCCTCTGCCTGTGCCTCAGGGGCAAGGTCCAGTGTTACGGTGCCCAAGCCTGCATCGCGCTTGGCCTGACCCTTTCGCCCGCGCGTGCGGTGCTTGGCTTGAGTTTTGTCACCCATCGGAATGCGAACGATGTTGCTTGAATCGGGCACTGCCTTTCCATCCGTTTCGATTTCCACCGTCTCGGTTTCAAACTTCGCTTTCTTGCGATCAAACCAGCGGGCTTGCGCCTTGGTATAGGACGAGCGGCCCGTAAACGGTGCCATGTCCCATGAGATCACATTGCCACCCTCACCAACCACGCCATGCACGATCGGTAAATCATTTTCGCCGCGCTTGACCAACACGGCCTGATTGCCTCGGATTTTGAATGTGCCACCCACCTCACGCGCCATTTTTTCACCGAGATCGAGGAAGCTCTCATAATCCGCCGACCAGTAATCTCGCTCAATTTCCGCAAGGTCCGAATCCATCACCAGATCAAACCCGGCATCTTTGGCCGCAGCCCCCAGAAACTTGCCCAGGTTGGCATCATCCATATGATACGCTTGTGCTTGTTTGGCTTTTCCACGGGTGTCAAAGCCCTTGGCGGTGACCAGAATAATGCGTCCGCCGCCGCGAGAACCTTGACTGCGCGCAGTTTCAACCGTGCCCTTAAAGGCTTGCGTGCCGTTGAGATAGATGGTGATACCCTTGCCGCCCATATCCAGATTGATCACATCGCCTGTGTCATCAAACGTGAGCTGGCAGCTATCGGACGAGGTGCCCGCCTTATCTGTCACGGTTATGCTGATCAGATAAGGCTTCATTTTGCTCGACATGTCTTTGCCGTCGATCACCACTTTCCAATCAACCGACCAACTGGCCAGCGAGGCGAGGTCGTAGGAAACACCATTGATCAAGCCCATGATTACTCCGTCGAAAACAGCGATACGCGCTCAACCGTTGGCGTTGTCCGACTTGGCAGGTCGGGGATTTTAACAACGGTGTTAAGGGGTATTTCCGGGCCAAGTCCCGCAAGGCCCGGATTGATAGCCAAAGTTTGCGGCAATATCTCACGGCCACGAACACCGTAGATGCGCCACAAAAGCAGGTCGAGGGTGGTACCCTCGCCTTTGACAGTCACAGGATCAGCCATCAGAGCGCACCTCACAGACCAAACAGTGACAACAGCGAACTGATGATAGTCTGGCCATCACCGGAGCGGGGATCGGCTTGCTCCAGCGTCACGGTGTAAACCACCTCAAACCCAACACCGTTGCGCTGCAAGGCTTCATGCTGTTCGGTCATGGTTTTGATGGCAAACCAGCCGAGTGCCAGCCCATCGCCCCGCATCACCGGAAACCGGGAACCGGCCCGGCGCATGGCGTGTAAAATCTCCAGCTGGGTCAAACCGCCGATGCGCGACGGTAGGAGTGATCCGGTGATGGTGATTTCGTCATCACCCTCACCAGTGTTTTCCTTGCGTTGGCGACTGCCCATCACCGGCTTTGCAACAAGGCTGCCGGATGATGTGCGGCTGACAGAGTCAGCAGAAAGCGGGCGCGTGTCCAAAGCCACCGCCCCTAAAAGATACATCATCGCTTACATCCTGATGGTGGCCTTACAGGCCGCTGTCATTGGTCGAGGCCTGCAGGCCGTTCATTTCGTTCTGTACAGCCTGCCCCAGCTGACGTGCCACCGCTTCGGCGTTTTGCGCCTCCATGATTGTCACAGGCATACTGATCGAGATGTTTGGGCGAGGCGGCGGGTTGGTGATGGTCACCGAGGGCGTTCCAGACAGGGTCACAGTTTGCGGCCCGCTATCGCCTGCC
>CAJYRE010000363.1 GCA_913776675.1 Rhizobiaceae bacterium | reverse complement strand
CAATCTTGACCATATCCTTGGTCAGTCCCAACAGGAAATCCGGCTCACGACCGGGCATCATATAGGTGGTAGCAACCGGCTTGAGGCCCAGCGCCAGAGCGACATCAACGCCCAGATAGGAAATGGCTGCGATGCGCTGCGGATTGGCTTTGACGTCAACGGAGATGCCACGATCATCGGTCAGCGTGGTTTTGGCCGCATCATTTGCCATGGCCGTGCTTGCTGCCAAAGCAACAAACAAACCAATCGTAGAGTATAGGCGCAGGCTGTTCATTCTCATGATGCATTCTCCACATTCAGGCAATTTGACGAAACAGAGTTCGGTATGGTTGATCGTGATGTTTTAAAAGAGAACCTTTGCGCCACCTCGGACCGCTCAACATTCGACCCGAGGTGGCAAAGTGACGAAACGGCCACTAACACTGAATCATGACTATTGCAATCATGTTTTGTGTTGGCTACCCCGGCAGGGTGGGCTTCAGGTGGCTGCGTAGGCGGTTTTTTGCGAGGCAAAGCCATCTTTGGCTTGTGCATGCCGCAAGTCGGCCATGAAACGCCACCAAAGCTGGAAACTGGTGACAGCAAAGCCAAGGCATAAGCCAAACCATATGCCCAAGCCGCCCCAGTTCAGCCAATATCCGCCGAAGAACATGGCCGGGATGCCAACCAGCCAATAGCCAATCAATGTGCTGATCAGGCCCGATCGCGTGTTGCCCAATCCGCGCAGCAAGCCGATGCAGATATTTTGGGAGCCCTTGAAAAATTGATGGGCAATGGCAAACCACAGCAATGTTGCGGCAAAGGATGCCAGAACCGGGTCTGCCTGTTCGCCAAGGAAGGGGCGCAACACGGATTGCGGTGCCACCACATAGGCCAGTGCAATGATGCTCATTGCCCCAAAGCTGATTGTAAATGTCCGCCGCGCAATTGTACCAATATCATCGTAGTGGCCTTTACCGGCGGTGCGGCTAACCAGAATCGAGGAGCCTTGCGACAGGCCAATGTTCAATTGATAGACGATATAGGCCAATTGATTGACAATATTGGATGCCGCCAGCGCAACCGGGCCGAATGTACCCATCAGCACGGTGGCAAAGGAGGTAATCGCCGCTTCCGATCCATAGGTCAGAGCAATGGGTGTGCCCATTTTGGCGATTTTCTTGACGGTGGTCGCACGGGCGCGCCATCCATCGAGAACGAGAAGATCATTCAGTTTTTCGTCGCGTTTGACGGTTCTGAAATAGACCACAAAGGTCCAGATCTGCACGATTGTGGTTGAGAGGCCAATTCCGGCCAGTCCCAGATTGGGCAAGCCCAACCAGCCGAAGATCAACAGGGCGTTCAAGGCCGCGTTGATGACAAGGGAAGCAATGGTAACCACCAGAAGTGATCCGGCCCGGCGCATTCCCACTGCAAATTGCCGCAGCACATTTAACCATAGCATTGGCACCAGTCCGGGGGCCAAGGTTAACATAATCGGTTTGGCAAGTGCGACGATGCTGCTGCTTTGACCAAGATATGTCAGGCAATAGCCCAGTGCAATCAACAGAACCCCGGCTGCAACAGCCACAAATGTGCCCAGCAGCATGGCCGCCCGCAGAATATCGCGCACCTCCTCGCGCGCGATAGAGTCAATGGATGCGGTGCCTGTGCGTTTTTCCCCCTGGCCGACGGCGGTTGCAATCATATTGCCGACACCCGTCACCATGCCAACACACATGGTGCGCAACTGATTGTAGAGCAAGATCGCAAGGCCGCCAGCCGCCACAGCTTGCACGCCCAGAAAGCCCATCATCAACAGATCGGTGCTGGTCAGCGCCACTTGTGCAAATTGAATGCCCACAATCGGCGCTGCCAGTGCCAGAATGGCCCGATAATGGCGCAACTCTTCCATAATCTTCATGCCATGGCCCCCGCTGTCAGTGATGGAGCCACCGAAAGACGGATGGATTCCCGATAGGCATCGAACAGGCTATCGACACCCATATGCTTTGCCTCGTCCAGCAAATTGCGCTCTTTCAGCCAGTCGTCATCGTAAACGCTGTCGAGGTATTTTTCGCCAGCATCGCAGACCAGAACAACCATTGTGCTATTGGGCTCAATCAGTGCCATGCGTTTCATCGCCACATGAATGGCTGCGCCTGCGGTACCACCAATCAGCAAGCCGGTGCGGCGGGCAATGACCCGCGCCGCGCTGAAGGCATCGACATCATCCACGGTGAGGCCTTCATCAATCAAGGTGTGGTCCACATTGGGGCCCACGGTAAAGCCGCCCGGAGCGCCTGCTCCTGTTTGCCAATATTTTCCGGCCGGACCACCAAAGATAATCGATCCAGTCGGTTCGACACCAATACTGGTTACCCGCGAACCCATCGTGCGCAGTGCCTTGACGGTGCCGCACAGCGTGCCGCCGGTGCCAACAGCACCGACCAGATAATCAATATCGGTTCCGGTATCACGCAGCAATTCTTCCGCAAGGCCGGTATAGCCGCGATTGTTATTGGGATTGTGATGCTGATCGGGCCAGAAGGCTCCTGTCTCAGCCACAATTTCTTCCGCCATGCGACGCCGTTGCACGGTGCTGGGGCCGTTGCCATTGCCCTCGACAAAGATCAGATTGGCGCCCATGGCTTTCATGGCCCGCAGCTTGTCGCGCGAGGCATGGTGATCAACCACGGCGGTAAAGGTGTAACCACGCTCAAGCGCCACCAGCGCCAAGCCTGTACCGGTGTTGCCAGAGGTCGGCTCCACAATATGGCCGCCGGGCTTGAGCTTGCCTTCCCGTTCTGCGGCCATGATCATTTCCCGGGCCATGCGGACTTTGCAGGAGCCGGTTGGATTGAATTGCTCGAGTTTTAGCAACAGCCTGCTGCCGGTGCCGGTTCTGGCCAGCTCCAGCATCGGCGTATCACCAATCAGCTCGGATGCTTTGGTCTTGATGCAATCAAATGAAGTGTGATTGAGAATATTCATTGGTCCATCCTCCAGGTGAAAGATTCACCGTGTTGAGACACGACAATTTTGGGGGGGAGAGGGAGTTGATGAAACTCGCTCTCATTTTTATCCATCTGATAACCCGCCGTATTGGGATAGGCGATCAGATCGCCATGCCGGGGCACCGCTGGAAACATGATTTTCCGCCAGGTCAGAACATCATATTCCATGCAGCTTGAGCCGCCGATGGCCGCCCGCACAGGGGTTTGCACCCGTGCATCACCCCGCTGAATCAGATGCGGTGTGGGCAGAAACTCACTGTTTTTCCATTGTTCGGAGAGGCTCATGCTCAAGCCAGCCACCGTGACAATGCCATGCGCATCATTTTGCTTGAAGCCCTGGACCGGAAAGCAGGTCATGCCAGCGCCATCCAGCAAGGCCCGCCCTGGCTCCAGATAAAGCTCGACATCGGCAGCGATAAGCTGGGCCGCGAGCGTGGTATCGCCAACAGGGTGTTGCAGAATGGCATCCAGCATATCTGCGCCGGTTGGGCTTTGATAATTGGGGTAGAACTGGCTGAAACTCTTGCCCGCGTGAAAATCAGCAGGATCGAGATTGGCACTGAAATCGCGCCAGTCATCTTGCTCAACATAGCTGCATGCAAAGCCGCCGCCGATGGAGATGGCTTTGCAGGGAAAGCCACGTAGCCGCGCCTCTTTGCATTGTTCAACCAATATTGCGGCCAGTTCTGCCCGCGGCGCAACCGCATA
>CAJYRE010000362.1 GCA_913776675.1 Rhizobiaceae bacterium | reverse complement strand
TTCACAATGCCGTCTCGGAATTGTGAATATCATAGCTGTCAGACACCACCGAATAAGACGGATAATCACCGAACTGATCGATCATATGATCAAAAGATTGCAGCTCATCGCGCTGCGGCCAGGCAATCATCGTGGTATGTTCGGAGGCCGGTACGGAAAATCCGGCCATTTTCGCACCGTAATAGCGGCGGGCATAGACAATCGCTTCCAGGGTGTCGGTATTGTCGAAATATAAAAGTGTTGCCAAGCCGCCAAGCCCGGCCTGTTCCAGACTGGTTGCGCCGCGTGCGCCATAATCGGAAAGCCG
Organism: Rhizobiaceae bacterium; assembly: GCA_913776675.1. Classification (GTDB taxonomy): domain Bacteria; phylum Pseudomonadota; class Alphaproteobacteria; order Rhizobiales; family Rhizobiaceae; genus Allorhizobium. The sequence goes on along the minus strand of CAJYRE010000362.1, from coordinate 3,109 downwards.
GGTGGAGATCAGCCCATCCGGATCATCGCAACTGGTGTTCAGATAGGGCATCAGGGTTTGCTTCACGTGCCGCAGGGATGTGGCGACCGTAGAGGGATACCACACGGCCCTGAGCAGGGCTGTTTCGATATAGGATGTCAGCCAGAAGCAGGCCGGATCGGTATTGACCACCTGCACCATCGGAACGCCACGATGCAAAAAAGAGCCTTCCGGCAATGCCTCAATGCGCAGCGGCAGAAAACCACCGTGGGCATTGAGAATATGCTGCCATCCGGCCAGATCAAAGGGCTGGCCATGCAGTGCCGCCAGTTCCTGTGCCTCGGCAACATCCATGGCTGTCACCGGCTGCGCCAAATACTCCTTGAGAAACACCTGAAGACCAAAAAATACGATTTCAGGCCGCATGGACGTGCCACGGGTGGTAATGTAGCCGCTTAAAGCCTGTGTGCCGGGGGGATATTGCAGGAAATGCCCAAACTTATAACTGTCAGTATTCAAGATCGGATTGATACGACTCATAGAGGCACCGGATCGTTAGAGTATTGGCCTGACAACAGAAATACAGATGGTTGCGCATGCGAATTCAGCCATGAAACGCACAGGCCTATATCTGGTTCCTGCCTTCAAACCATTGTGTATCGCAGATCAAGCAAGCCCCAAGCTTACCGCAGAGTGCCACCGTTGCGTCTTTTGCAAAATGACGATCAAAGAAAACAGTGAAAACCCAACCAGAATCAGTATAGTGTTCTTATATCTGATTCGCTGCCATTGTCTGTTGATGGCGTGAAAAAGACCTCATGAAAGCCAATTTATAAAACCTCAATATTTTTCGTCGTGATGATGCGACGCTTCTTCTGCATGATGCCCTCATACCGTGGACACCAAAAATGTGAACCGGGTGGCATTTGGTTTGTTGCGTGTTGAACCGGATTTTTCTCTGGCTTCCGACAATGAAAATGAAGCATCCGCTTGCATTCTGATCGGTCATTGATTGGGCCTGCGGCATTGAAGATGACAAGACCTGCGCCGTAACACGAGCTGAAGAAGGGATATGCCGTGCTACCTCCCATCCAGATCGCACAACGAAACTCTCTCGCTGTGAGCGAGAGTGCAGGTGAGGCTGTTTCATTGCCCGTGCCGTCTGGCGGCAACACGCAAAGCCCTGCCGTGCAGACGGATCGGTCGACTGGCAACAACAATGCATCGGTTGCCGCGCAGATCAACAATCTGATGCTGACAAGCCGCGCCACTGTGCGGGCTGATATGGCAACCATTGCCGATATGGTGGGTGCCGCCATCAACATCACACGCCAGCCCGGTGAAGGCGATGATGCTTTTGCCGCCCGTTTTGTCACAGCACTGAGCCATTTGAGTGACAGCCAGCGGGTGGCGTTACAAGCACAGTTGAATCAGGTTCTTAAAGGTTTGCAGGTGCAGGTTTTGCTGCAAGTGCTGCACAATCAGGATGGGCCGGAAGCGGCACTTCTGTCGGCCTATATGGAGATTCAACGCAGCAATCGTGACAATCTGAAAGCCCAAACCGTTGTTGCTTCCTATAACCAGAATGCGCAAAGCACCGCCGAGGACCATGCCGGGCAGAGTGCGCCCAGCACAGCAGGGGGTGTGAAGTCTCCAGCCTTGGCGGCTTCAGCCTTGCCGCAAAGCTCCATCGTCATTGCCTTGCAGGCCTCGATTGCAGGTGCCAAAGACAAGGAAGATGCCATTGCCCGTCTGGCGGTTGCATTGCGTCAGGCCTTATCCGAGGTTGGAACAGACCTTGCCGCCGAAGACAGTGTTGTGACGGATGCCCGCCCCACGCTCGCGGCCGAGAGTGCTTCTGCGCCAAAGGTCGCGGCCCGCAGCCCGGCAACGCCTGCGGCAAGCACGCCCGGTTCCGCACCTGCGAACCATGCCATGATCAGCAGCCCAGAGGGCGCACCAAGCCTCACCCCCCATCCGACAATCGCGGCGCAAAACCCGACGCAAGGCCAAACACAAGGCCAGCCACAGCCTCTGTCAACGGTGGCCACCCCACCTGCGTCCGCGACAAAGCCAGTCGCAATGCCGACAGATGTGGCGTCTGCGCCTTTGGCGCACGCTGATACAATCGGTCCACCTCTCTCCAGCGGGCAACAAACGATCGAAACACAAACCGAACCCGCACAACCACTCAAAGCGGCATCAGCACCGTTTGCAGATACGGACCAGGGCGATAGAGCCGTGGTAAATGCCGCGCAGCCGCACACGGCACGGCTTGAGAATGGTCATCCCAGCAAAGAGGTCATGGTGGCCGCAGCCATTGCAACCCATGGGCTGGTCGAGCCGACGGGTTTTGCACCAATACCCCGACCTGTTGCGGAAGCAGCACCAGAGACACGGCTGTTGCGCCAGATGTTTTTTCAAAATGCCGACTCGGGCGAAACGGCTGAAATCGCAGCTCTTCGGGCGCTTGCCCATCAGGAGGGGGAAAATCCGGAAGGGGCTGGCAAAAGTCTGGCATCAGCAAGCGCCAAGCCTACGGCATCAGCCGATCTACCACCGCAGCAAGCCGCTGAAAAACCGGCATCCCATGTGCAAGCTGTGTTGACCTTTGCGGGCGCGCAGGCCGCCGTCGTTCCGACCCCTTCACCCACTGTTTTGCCACTGGCCGTCGCTTTGCCCATTGGCAGTTATCTTGCCATGCAGGATGAGCCTGAGACCACACCGGATGACACAAGCGTGGATGCCATTGATGCATTGAGTGACGAAAAGCCGCGCCGCGACGACCGCAGGCGTGATCAAGGCAAACGTGAAGACGGTAGCAGTCAGGCTGAGGACCAAGCTGAGGAAGACGGACTGTACGCCATGAATGATGGGCTGGACAATGAGGCGCAGGAAAAAAGCCCGGCTCTTGCGCCACGGGAAACCGACGCCCGTGAATTGCCTTCGCTTGTCGCCCTCCCTGCCGGTCATGAAGGGCCTTTACCTGCCGATGTTCTCTATTGGAAAATCGCCGATCTCGCCTGAGGTGCAGGATTGGCACGACGCTCTCACTCTTTGTTTTCATGCATTTCCGGACGGAAAACCGCTGCACAACTTTTCTGGAAATACGCTACAGCATGTCGCGTTT
>CAJYRE010000361.1 GCA_913776675.1 Rhizobiaceae bacterium | reverse complement strand
CATGGATGCCTTGGCGCAGGATTATACGCCGTTCTGGATTGGAATTCTGGATCTCGACGGATTTAAATCCGTGAATGATATTTACGGTCACTCGGTTGGTGACAGTCTTCTGTGTGACGTTGTACGGCGTCTGGAAACGTACAAATCGGATCATGTCGAGTTTGGACGTATCGGTGGCGATGAATTTATGATTCTGATGACCGCACCCATGGAGAGTGATGCGATTGAACATTTCGGCGCACAACTGATTGCGGCCATCAGCCATCCGTATGAGATTGGCCTTTTGCAATTGAGCGTGAGTGGCACCATCGGGTTTGCCCATTATCCGAGCATGGGCGCTACATCATCATTGATTTATGAACGGGCCGATTTTGCCCTCTACCGCGGCAAGCAGAATGCGCGTTGCACGGCGACCATTTTCACCGCCAGTCAAGAAGTGGAAATGAAACAGGCGATTGCACTGGAAAGAAGCCTGCGCGAGGCCGATCTGAACGATGAATTGTATATGGTGTATCAGCCGCAGATGGATGTTGTGGCCAACAAGATTGTGGGCTTTGAGGCGCTTGCGCGCTGGCAAAATCCTCAGTTGGGCAATATCTCGCCAGAACGTTTTATCCGTGCAGCGGAGCGGGCTGGACTGATCCAGAGCGTCACAAAAATCCTGTTCGGCAAGGGGCTGGATGCTTTGGTGACATGGCCGGATGATGTTTCCATTTCCTTCAATCTCTCTGCACAGGATCTGGCAGACCGCGCCTTTATTTTTTCCCTGACATCGCAGGTGTTTGCCCGCGGCATTACGCCGGAGAGGATTGAGTTTGAAATCACCGAAACAGCGGTGATGAAGGATATTGCCGGTTCACGCCGCCTGCTGGCCGATTTGTCTTCGGCTGGCTTCAAGGTGGCGCTGGATGATTTTGGCTCCGGCTATTCCAGCTTTGCTTATATTGACCGGCTGCCAGTGCATAAAGTGAAGATCGACAAGAGTTTTGTGCGGCAGATCAGCATGAGTGTGGCATCCCGCGAGATTGTGGCAAGTATTATCGGTTTATGCCGGAAACTGAATCTGAAATGTGTGTTGGAAGGTGTGGAAACCGAGGCCGAAATGGCCATTCTGGCACCCATGTCACCGCAGATCATTCAGGGCTATCTGTTTGGCAAGCCCATGCAATGTGATGATGTGATGGCGCTTCTGGTGCAACAGGGTCGCCCGTCCCATCTTGCTCATACGCTGGATGGATAACGCATCTCTTCGTCAAACACGCTGTATGGATGTTCAAGAACACTCTCACAGGCTTGTGAGACTGCCTCATTCGTGATTTCCTCTTCGCACACGGTAGAGAATGGTGATGAAAGCTGTCATTAGCCCGATGCTATCCAATAAACCGTAGAGTTTTTTGTTTTTGCATCGGAGCCATCATGAACCGCTTTCTGGCCAGCACACTTTCCACACTCAACGCTGTCTTTGCGCTGTTGATCATCCTCGTTGCCGCAGCCTCCGGTGCCACCGGCGGCGGTTATTATTATGGTGGTCCGTTGTCCTTGACCGGAGCGATTATGGGTGGTCTTGCCGGCGTGCTGGTGGCTGCCCTCATTTGCGGCACCATCGCCTTTCTCACGTTGATCGAGCGGCATTTGAGTGTGCTGGCGGATGCGGCGAAGAAAAATGGTGTTCGGGAATAGGCCTGCCCCTCTGTCCCTTACTCCTTCCCACCCGACGGCTTCTTCAAAATACTCTCCCGCAAACTCACGCCATGCTCACGCTTTGGCGGAATGGCCGGAGAGCGGGCGGTGGCGAACAGGCCGTGGGCGTCGGGGGTGCGCAGGTTGGCGTAAGCCTTGGAGGGGTTGAAGCCGCTGGAGGAGTCTGGGCCTTGGGTGTCGGGCTCCAGATTCGGCAGCATGTCCGGGCGGTAAGGCTCAATGGGGTCGCCAGCCGAGAGAGCAGGGGGTGCCGATGGCGCAGGCGCACTATAGCTTGTGGTCGGCATGAAGCTGGCAATGTCTGGTTCTGCGGTGGCCCGCATGCGTGAAATCACATCATGCAGATCCATGGTGGCGGGGTTGGCATCGGAAGCCCGCACTGCCGCACCGCTGGCCTTGGGCAGATAGCGTGGCTCAACGCGGGCAAAGCGCATCCGCATCGGAACCGTGATGGCTTCTCCGAAGGCAATGGCCTCACCATTGCCAATGGAGGAAATAAAGCTGGTGGCAGAGAGGGAACTGTTTGGCAGCGCCTTGCGAATAATGTCCTGATCGCGCTCATTGGCCAGCCGCATGGCAAACACGGTGGAGCATTGCGACAGAATGGTCTGGTCAAGCTCCCCCGGGCGCTGCGTGATCATGCCCAGTGATACGCCATATTTGCGACCCTCTTTGGCAATGCGGGCAATGGCCTGCCGGGTGGGGAAAAAGCCAAGGCTGGGGTCGGAGGGAACATAGCGATGTGCCTCTTCACACACCACCAGCATATGAATGGCACCGTTGGACCACATGGCCAGCTCAAATGCCATGCGGCACAGCACAGAAACCACAGCGTTGACAATTTCGGATGGAATACCAGAGAGCTGGAAGGTGGTTATCGGGCGGCCATGGCCCGGCACACGAAAAATATGCGACACCGTTTCCATAATCGTATCGCTGATCGTGTTGCTGGAGAACATGAAACGATAGCGCGGATCATTCAACGCTGCCGTGATGCGCATTTTCAGGCTGCGCAAATGAGGTTTTTCCTCGCGCCCATCCAGCTTACCAATGCGCTCGTCAATGGCCGCCAGCAGGTCTGCCAGCCGGTAAGGCACGGGCGTGTCGGCTGTAAAATTGGCGCGGTCGCTGCGGCGAAACAGGCTGGCATCTCCTCCCTTGAAAGCCCGCCGGGCTTCGGGAATCAATTCGCGCAGAATATCCACTTCTTCCGGTTCGGCTGGGCGACCGCGATACAGCACTTCGGTGAATTCATCCAGGCGCATCAGCCAGAAGGGCAG
>CAJYRE010000360.1 GCA_913776675.1 Rhizobiaceae bacterium | reverse complement strand
CGGCTGAACCAGTAACCCTTTATTCGACGATCCTGAGACTGCTTGATTGTTCCTTTGTGCATGCCATTGTAAACCGCTATCAATGTTCGCATGTTCTGGACGCAATTAAAAAGTGCAGGGATGAATGGCGAGCAAGATGTCATCAACTGGAAAATCCAGTGCGAAACAGGCCACGCAGACGGAACCGTCTGACAGCATGCCGTTGCGATATGGGGATGACCCATACGTCTGGGCGTGCTGGCTCTATTATGAAGAAGGCAGAACACAACACGATATTGCCGAGATCATGGGCATTTCGCGGGCAACCGTGAACAGCTATCTTGCGGATGCGCGCAGCCGGGGCATTGTCAATATTTCTCTGGAGCCATCCCGGCTCAGTTCGCTTGCCATCGCACAGGCGCTGAAGCGGCATTTTGGCTTGCAGGATTGCCTTGTGGTGCCCAGTGATGACGGATCAAAGGCCTTGATTGACCGTCTGGGCGTTGCGGGCGGGCAAGCACTGGGAAAATTGCTGAAATCCGGTGATACACTCGCGGTGGCATGGGGGCGAACCGTGCTTGCCGTGGCCGAGAATATCCGTGCAACAAGCCTTCAGGACATCACCGTGGTGCAGGCAACGGGGGGCACACGGGCCAGCTTTGCCTATACGCCGGAGCTGTGTACGGCGGCTGTGGCGCGCGCAACAGGCGGGCGGATGATCAGCCTCACTGCACCGGCTCTGGTGGCGGACCCGTTGATTCAGGCCGCTTTTTTGCGGGAGACATTGATTGAAGAGCAATTTTTAGCCCTTGCCCATGCCAACAAAGCGCTGTTCGGGATTTCGTCTCTGCGGCCCAATTCCACCATTCATACCAGCGGCTTTTTCGAGTCCGTATCGATTCAGGAGTATTTGTCAAAAAATGCTGTTGGCGTGGTGGCCGGGCGCTTTATTGATCCGCATGGACACCCGGTTCAGGGCCCGCTGGATGATCGAACCATTGGCATTTCTCTTGATATGCTAAAGGGCATTGATATGCGCATTGCCGTTGCGGGTGGGTTCGATAAGGTTCCGGCCATTCTGGCAGCGCTGCGCGGCGGCTATATCAATGTGCTGATCACCGATGCGGCAACCGGGCGTGGCATTCTGAATGCCGAGGGCGTGACGGAGATCGACCAGAGATTATCGCAGCGCTCACGCGGGGAGGAGCTGACACCTCTTCCCTCCAGTTTTCGCACCCATATCAAGAAATTTCTCAACAATCCTGACCATGTTGTCGATGAAATGCTGGAGGGGGTTGTCCGCGCCCATACCCCTTACCTCGCACCGATCAAGGGATCGAACCGGGCGCTGGTGGCCCGCAACGGTCCGCGGCCCGGCAAGGTTGGTCTGGTGATTGGTGGTGGAACGGGCCATGAGCCGTGCTTTCTGGGCTATGTCGGTAAGGGTCTTGCCGATGCTGTTGCCGTTGGCAATATTTTTTCGTCGCCCCCACCGGGGCCTATCCTGGAATGTGCCAAGGCAGCCTCCGGCGGTGCAGGGGTTTTGTTCGTTTACGGCAACTATGCCGGGGACGTGATGAACTTCGAAATGGCCGCCGAAATGGCTCAGGAGGAGAGCATCCCCGTCCGCACCGTTCTGACAACCGATGATATTGCCTCTTCCCCTGTGGAAGATCGTGAAGGAAGACGTGGTGTGGCTGGCAATGTCTTCATCTTCAAAATTGCCGGTGCCGCTTGTGATCGTGGTCTTTCCCTTGCCGAGTGTGAGGCTGTGACGAGAAAAGCCAATGACCGCACCTACACCATCGGTGTTGCGCTGGAAGCTTGCTCGCTGCCGCAAACCCGCCGTCATAACTTCGAGATTGGTCCCGACGACATCGAGATTGGCATGGGCATTCATGGTGAGCGCGGCGTGATCCGCGACAGGATGATGACGGCTGATGAGATCACCGACCGGGTGATGGATCGTATCTTTGCTGAAATGCCCGCATCGGCAGGCGATAGAGTGGCGGTGCTGATCAATTCTTTTGGCTCGACACCATTGATGGAGCTGTACATTCTGTTCCGCCGGGTGGAGCAACGGCTGAGTGCCAAAAAGATCAAGATCGTCGCCAACTGGATCGGTCATTATTGCACCTCTCTGGATATGGTGGGCGCTTCCATCTCTATTCTTCATCTCGATCCGCAACTCTCAGAGCTTTTGAACCATCCTTGTGACACCGCCGCACTTCGCCTGAGCTGAGAGATGATATGGGTGCCGCAAAACACGAAGAGACAGATATGAGCAAGACAAGCCTTGCAGCCGGGATCAGGGGGGTCTTATGAGCGAAGAAACAGCGTCGCGTCTTCTTGGCCGGATGTTTCAGCGTATTTCTCTTGCCATCACCGCAGAGAAGGAGCGCCTCTCGGATCTGGATGGAGCCATCGGCGATGCCGATCATGGCATCAGCATGGCGCTCGGGTTTTCTGCCGTGACGCTTGCCATTGCCAAGCTGGATGTGGATCATTTAAGGCCATCCGACATTTTTTCAGCCGCCGCCACAGCCTTTCTGGATGCGGTCGGTGCGTCCACCGGCCCCCTCTACGCAACCGGTTTTCGCAAAGCCGCCCTCGCTCTCAGGCAGGATGAAAGCCTTTCAAAGACCGTACAGGTCGCCCTGCTTGCGGCGATTGCGCAAGGAATCATGGAGCGCGGCAAGGGGCAGC
>CAJYRE010000359.1 GCA_913776675.1 Rhizobiaceae bacterium | reverse complement strand
GGTTCAGGCCTTTTTTGAAGTCCCGGCCGAGAAAGGTGGTTTCTGCCGAAACGCTTTTGACCACATCACTGGTGTGAACATCCCGATCATCCACACCTCTTGCCAGCCGCGCCAAACGTCGCCCCATGGAGCCATAGCGGCGCATTAGCGTGTTTTCATCCATGGTTTGCAACTGACCGATTGTCTGAATTCCATCCTTCTCCAAGGTGGCAGCAAAGGCTTTGCCAACGCCCCAAATGGTGGTGACGGGCCGAGGTGCCAGAAAATCCACGGCCTCAGCCTCTCCAATCACGGAAAAACCGCGTGGCTTTTGCAGGTCAGAGGCGACTTTGGCCAGAAATTTACAGTAAGACAGGCCAATCGATACCGTGATGCCAATCTCGCTTTCAACTTTTTTGGCAAAGCGGGCCAACACCAGAGCGGGGGGGGCGTGGTGCAGCATTTCCGTGCCGCGCAATTCCAGAAAGGCCTCATCGATGGACAGGGGTTGTACCAAGGGTGTCAACTCTTCCATCATGGCGCGGACCTCGCGCCCAACTTTGCTGTATTTTTCCATGTTGGGCGGAATCACCACAGCTTGCGGACAGGCTTCCAAGGCCTTGAACATGGGCATGGCCGAGCGCACGCCGTGGATGCGTGCAATATAGCAAGCGGTGGAGACAACACCGCGTTTTCCGCCGCCAATAATCACTGGTTTATCGATCAGCTCCGGGTTGTCACGCTTTTCCACCGAGGCATAAAAGGCATCGCAATCGATATGGGCCAATGTCAGGTGATAGAGTTCGCGGTGATACAGCAGGCGGGGGCTACCGCAGGCAACACAACGTTTTCGACCTTCAGGCTGAACCTTCAGGCAGTCGCGGCAGAAACCGGAATGGATGGGCGCGATACTGGACATGGAGCGGAACATAAGTTGAACAAAAGCACATTAGAGCCTGCTTTCGCGCTCGGCAAGAGGCTTTTCGCATTCCATCCATGCTCATGTTCTGGAAACGGTCAGGTTCGCTGTATTGGCTTGATCACAGATCCTGTTGGCTGAAATGGGCAAGAATGGTGTCGCTGGCGGCTTGCCAATCTTGAGCCCGAAGCACATGTGCAGCTGTCTGCGGTGCAAAACGGTGAATATCCGATTGCGGTGCGATGTGGACCAGCAGACATTCTGGCACATGCTCGCCCACCGAGTGCAGGTTGTGTGCCATATCATCAATAAAGGCGAGGGGCAGGCTGCGGTTGTCGTGCAAGGTTTTGACCACCGGCCCTTTGGGGCTTTCGGTGGCGAGAAGAGGGAATTCAAGCCCTAACCTGTTGAGCAGGCGGCGGCGCTGAGCCGTAAAATGGGCGGGCATGGCGGTGAGAAACACCACATCAGCCATTGTGCCAAGCTGTTTCAGCACGGTGACGGAATCGCCGAAGGGCTTTTGCCACTGCTCCTGTTGCTCAAAGAAATTTTGTAAAATCTCCCGAACATGATGATCGGCGAGGGCCGTCTGGCTTTCCAGTGAAACAATATTGCCCGTCAGGTGAAAGGAGCGGGGCAGCAACTGGTGGCCAAGGCTTTTCAGATAAGCCTCGAACGGAAAGAGAAACTCCAGCACCACATCATCCACATCACACACCAGAAGGGGACGATCCGAGAGCTGGACATGCTGCAAATCCACGATGTCTCCCATCAATATTCTCCTGAGTCCAGAGAGGGTTTGACATAGTGTTGCCAAGCTGCCATCACTTCTTCAGGTTGTGAATCTGTCGCCGCGCAAAATGCGAGCAGTGTTGGCTCATGCTGAACAATAAAATCCAGCATTCCGGATAAAAATGCCGGATCATTGACCGCTTGTCGCATCTGTCCGGGCTCAACGCCCGTCAGCGATAGAAACCGGCCTAACATGTCCGCATCACCCGCCAACCAGCCCAGCACTGTAATGGCGATCTGTTCGGCGTGTTCCGCGGACATGGCTTTGCTTGATAACTTGTATCTCATTGTGTCACGAATTACCTTTTTCGAAACCAAATGGCGTTAAAGTCACACCACTCAAAGAATGAATCTTTTAGAATGTTTACCCCTCTCTTTCACCAGGAAAGCAGGGAAAGCAAGGATTGAAAATGCCTAAAAAGGTCATGATAGTTGAAGATAACGAGCTGAACATGAAGCTCTTTCGCGATCTTATTGAGGCATCGGGCTATGCCACCATTCAAACCCGCAATGGTATGGAAGCCTTGGAGCTGGCCCGCAAGCATCATCCTGATCTCATTCTGATGGATATTCAACTGCCCGAAGTGTCGGGGCTGGAAGTGACCAAGTGGTTGAAGCAGGATAGCGAGTTGCATGTCATTCCCGTTATTGCCGTCACCGCATTTGCGATGAAGGGAGACGAGGAACGCATTCGCCAAGGTGGTTGCGAGGCTTATGTCTCCAAACCCATTTCCGTTCCGAAATTCCTGGAAACGATCAAAACCTATTTGGGCGATGCCTGAGGAGCCAAGGTAAATGACTGCCAGGATCCTGATTGTTGATGACGTACCCGCCAATGTCAAATTGTTGGAAGTGCGCTTGTTGGCGGAATATCTTGAAGTGCTGACTGCCAATTCCGGTACGCAGGCGCTGGAATTGTGTGAAAGCACCCAGGTTGACGTTGTGCTTCTCGATATCATGATGCCGGAAATGGATGGCTTCGAGGTGTGTGAGCGCCTTAAGGCGAATCCACGCACGGCGCATATTCCGGTGGTGATGGTCACAGCGCTGGATCAGCCTTCTGATCGCGTACGGGGGCTAAAAGCAGGCGCGGATGATTTTCTCACCAAGCCGGTTAATGATTTCCAGCTCGTTTCGCGCGTCAAAAGCCTTGTTCGTCTCAAGACATTGAGCGATGAATTGCGCTTTCGGGCGGAAGCTGCGCAAAAGATCGGCATTGAGGATCTGTTTTCCGTCATGGACGGTCGGCTGGAGGACGCCGGGCAGGTTCTGCTGGTCGATAGCCGAGGCAGCTCACAGGAGCGGATTATCAAGATTCTGAAGCCGGTCGCCGATTTACTGGCGATTTCAGATGCGCAAGCGGCCCTCTTTGAAGTCAATGAAAATAACTTTGACATGGTGATCGTCAACGGTTCTCTGGAGGATTACGATCCGTTACGTCTTTGCTCACAATTGCGCTCGCTGGAGCGCACACGGTTCATTCCCATGCTGTTTATTGCCGATCATGGACAGGAAAGCATGATTGCGCGGGCGTTGGATCTGGGGGTGAATGATTACGTGATCCGCCCTGTTGATCCGAACGAACTCACAGCGCGTGTGCTGACGCAAATTCGCCGTAAGCGTTATAATGATCGTTTGCGGGAGAGCCTTCAACTCAGCATGGAACTGGCTGTGACGGACCCGTTGACAGGCCTCAGCAATCGTCGCTACCTCGATACCCACCTGAAGATGCTGTTTGATCGTGCCGCTCTTCGTAAAATCCCTTTGTCCATTTGTCTTGTGGATATTGATCACTTCAAGGATGTGAATGATCGCTACGGACATGAGGCGGGAGACGATGTGTTGCGTGAGTTCTCCACGCGCATTCGGTCTATGGTGCGTGGCGCAGATCTGGCTTGCCGCTATGGTGGCGAGGAATTTATTGTGGTCATGCCCAATACGCCTCTTGAAGTCGCCTCCAAGGTTGCGGAACGCTTGCGGGAAATGATCGAAAAAACACCGTTTCGTTTGCGCTCCGGTGCAGAAATCAGCGTGACGGCCTCAATCGGTTTGGCGGCAATCTCGAAGGACTATCTCAGCCAAGAGCAATTGATGCGCAGGGCCGATCAGGCACTCTACCAAGCCAAGCATGAGGGCCGCAACCGAGTGGTTGCTGCCGCCGCTTGATCGATCCTTTTTATGAAATCTGCCCTGCAGCCATCCGTGCGTTGCGCGGTTATAGTGTCAAAATATCTGATTCTTGCTTGCTGAACTTGAAGGCAGGTATAGACTTGGCGGCACGAGATCCTGTTATTGCTGAATGGCATTGTTTTCTTGATTTGCACTTGTCTTTTTCCACCTTTTACGGGGAGAGCAGTTTGCATCAGAAGCCAGGAAGCCTTCAACTATGGTAAAATTTTCGTATATTTGAGTGATTTCGTTATTCTGAGTGATCCTTGATTTCTCCTGAAAACCGATAAAATAACTGTCGATTTCAAATAAAAAGTGTAAATACCCTCAATTTCAAAGGGTTTACGATCTGTAATATGTTGATATTGTTCCACATCAGAAAATAAGCAAGAAATTGTGGCAGTTGATCAAGAATGAGGCAAGGCTGATATTATCAGCGAATGCAGCCAAGTTTGCGATTTGTTTTAGAATGTGCGGATGATAAACTTTTCTAACTTGATAATGTAATTGGAAGCATTGTTAACCATAATAAGATTGAGAAAAAGTCACAGTTAAGAAAATGTTGATTTTTTTTAAAGATGTGCGCAAGATTGGATCACGTTAAAATTTTTAACTGAAAGTTTGTCGAATACCCCATGATGCTCAGGTCCGCCGCATCTCCTGGGTCGTGGGGTCGGTCGGCAGGTATATGATTGATCAGCGGTTCCTCGTGCCGTTATTATGTGCCCGCCGACCCCCAATTAAAACGCCACTTCCGCAAGGAGTGGCGTTTTTTATTGTCTGCTCTCTGAATGCCGGAAAGGACTCGGCTGGTGTCGACGAGGGGGATGTCGCGTTTTATTGCGCCAATAAAACGAGAAGGGACATGTGCCAAAATAAGAGCGAAAGCTTGGACAGGCTTTCGCGGAAGATCAAATCCAACGCGCTACTGCATAATGCCTTAAATCAGAATCGATTTAAGGTGAAAATTATGCAGCGGATTAAAAGTGTTACAGCGCCGTATTGCGGCATCGGACACGTGGCTGATTGCATTCATCAATGCCAGAACGGCTGTCAGGCAAGAGAGCAGAACCAATGCTTAAATGAAAAAAGCGCGTTGTCAGACAACGCGCTTTTTAAAATCTAAAGAATGACCAAAATTACTTGATCTTGGTTTCCTTGAATTCAACGTGCTTGCGCGCGATCGGGTCGTATTTGGTCTTCGTCATCTTGTCCGTCATCGTACGGCTGTTCTTTGTCGTGACGTAGAAGAAACCCGTATCGGCTGTCGACAGCAGCTTGATCTTGATTGTTGTAGCCTTAGCCATGGTCGTCCTGCCTTACCTGAATAAAACGAGCCGTGGAGGACCAGATGGGGCCACGGCAAATGTGGGCGGAAACTACAAATTGCCGCCGAAAAGTCAACCCCGCAAGGACTTGAAAAACAGCCGACCGGCAGAAAGAAGCACATAAAGTGCAAAGAATCCTGCAATTGACCACGCAAACCCCGATGTGCCGCCCATATCAATGGCTGCACCCACAACCTGTGGACCAGCAACCGTGCCCACGGCATAGCAGAAAACAAAGGCTGCATTCGCCGCGGCAAGGTCGGCTCCGGTG
>CAJYRE010000358.1 GCA_913776675.1 Rhizobiaceae bacterium | reverse complement strand
CTTGACGGCCAGCTCATTGGTGCCATCGAGCCCGACGAAGAACAGCGTCTCAGAGCCCAGATATTCGGCCAGCCGCACCGGCGCTTGCACCACCAGATCACTCTTGCCCGTGGCATCGATATGCTCGGGGCGAATGCCCAGTGTCATTTTGCCGGGCTTGATGGTTTTGCCTTGCGCATCAAGGCTGATCACCGCCCCACCCGGCAGGGTGATGGCGATTTTGCCGCCTTCAACCGCGGCTGCGGTGACGGGCAGGAAATTCATCTTCGGTGAGCCGATAAAGCCTGCCACGAAGATATTGTTCGGGCGATGATACAGCTCCAGCGGCGATCCCACCTGCTCGATCTTGCCCGCCGACAAAACCACAATCTTGGTGGCCATAGTCATGGCTTCCACCTGATCGTGGGTGACGTAGATCATCGTCGCCTGCAAATCCTGATGCAGCTTGGAAAGCTCGGTGCGCATCTGCACGCGCAAAGCGGCATCGAGGTTGGACAGCGGCTCATCAAACAGGAACACATCGGGCTTGCGCACAATGGCGCGGCCAATGGCGACGCGCTGACGCTGACCACCGGACAATTGCCCCGGCTTTCGATCCATCAGCGCATCCAGTTGCAAAAGCTTGGCCGCCACTTGCGTGCGTTCCGCAATCAGCTCTTTGGAATGGCCGGTCATTTTCAGGCCAAAGCCAATGTTGTCGCGCACCGTCATATGCGGATAAAGCGCATATGACTGAAATACCATGGCCACGCCGCGTTCAGATGGACCAATGCTGGTCATATCCTTGCCGCCGATTTGCAGCGTGCCGGAGGAAATATCTTCCAGCCCGGCAATGGTACGCAGCAGGGTGGATTTGCCGCAGCCAGATGGTCCAACAAACACGCAAAATTCGCCATCCTTGACCTCAAGGTCAACGCCTTTGATGACGCTTAAGGAGCCAAATTGTTTCGTCACACCTTTCAGGGTCACGTCAGCCATGGTGTGTCACTCCCTCAATCAATTCAAATTCCAATAGAATGGCGCTTTCCGGCCGCTGCATCGGCAAGGGCAAACCAGACCGATCCAGATCGGCCAGATCAAAGCTGACCTCACCCGCCAGCAGGCGCTTCTGCCCTTCAGAAATGCGGATAAAGCTTGGCTCTGCGGGATGCATGGCCGCAATGCGCCAGCGCCCACCAAGGCTTGTGACCTGTTCTGGTAGCTTCAATGGCTCGGGCTGTTCGGCCACCATTTGCGGGCCTTGAGCGACAAACACCACGATTTTCGAAGCATTGGCCGCCCCCCAGACATAGCGCCCGTCCTTTGGCTCCATGCGGAAATTGGCACCCGGCGCATGCAGCAGGTGCCGCAGGCGTTTATGGGTGGCGATATAGCCCTTCAGCTCCTCGCGCTCTTCGCCTTCCAGCTCCAGCGGATTCAGCTCGACACCCAGATGATAGGCCATGGCCACCAGCGCCCGGAACGCCAGCGTGTGACGCCGTTCTGTCTGGTGATTTGGTGACGCCGAAATATGGCTGCCGAGAATTTCCGGCGGCACGAAAGCGGATGCGCCCCGCTGAATTTCCAACCGTTCCAGCGCATCGGTGCAATCCGATGTCCAGACACGATGAGTGCGCGCCAAAGCGCCATAATCAATCCGGCCACCGCCAGAGGCGCAGCTTTCAATCTCGACACTCGGATGGGCGGCGCGAATGCGATCCATAAGCGCATAGACGGCGCGAGTCTGGGCGGCAATTTTCGCCTTGCCGTCGCGTCCGCCTGCATGTGTCAGGTCACGGTTCATATCCCATTTGATGTAGGAAATGGCATGACCTGCCAAAACCGCGTCGATCTTTTCAAACAGATAGTCGCTGACCTCTTCGCGCGTCAGATCCAGCACCAACTGGTTGCGCGACAGCAGCAAAGGCCGTCCTTCGACCTGCAACACCCAATCGGGGTGGGCTTTGTACAGTTCCGATACCGGATTGATCATTTCCGGCTCAAACCAGATGCCAAATTGCATGCCGAGGCCAGTGACGTGATCAATCAGCGGCTTCAAACCATCGGGATATTTGCGGGTGTCAATGTCCCAATCGCCAAGGCTGGTGGTGTCGTCATCGCGTTTGCCAAACCAGCCATCGTCCAGCACAAAGCGTTCAATGCCAAGCTCGGCGGCAGAGGTGGCTTGGGCTTTGAGCGAATCCATCTGGTGGTCGAAATAATTGCCTTCCCAGGTGTTCAACGTCACCGGGCGCGGGCTCATCTTGCCACCCTGCCAGGTCAAAAGATCATTGCGCACGAAGGCGTGGAAGGCAGCGCTATCCGCGCCCGCATAGGCCACCGGGCTTTGATAGCTTGCGCCGGAAGCCAAAATCATCTCGCCGGGTTCAAACAACTCGCCCAGATGCACGAGGCGACGGCCATCGTCCAGCCGATCAATCACAGCCTGATGGTTGCCGCTCCAGCCCAAAGTGACGCCGAAAGTCTGCCCTTCGCCGTCAAAGCGCAGCATCGGGAAACGGTCGTGCGAGGTGCGGCCACGGCGGCTTTCCTGCGCCCAGATGCCGTTGCCCAGCGTCTCGCGCCGGGTCTGGAACTCACGCCCCCACATGCCGGAAAAGCTGACAACATCCACCTTGCCCGCTGGCACCAGGAAGCTTGCCGCCATGCAGCGGTCCAGCAAGTAATCGGAACTGCCGAGATTTTGCAGTTCGGTGGCCATGGACATCACGCCGGAGGCGAAAACCTCAAGGCGGATGGCAATCGAGATTGCAGCGACCTTATCGGCGGCACTCAGCACCGTGACATTGCCGCTGGTCTTGGCCGTCCAGCCGGAAAAGTGCAGGATAAAATCGCGGCCCATGCGATGGCCAGCAATGGCGGGCCAGCCGAAAGACCCCATGCCACCCGTGGGCAGCAGCACCGCAGAGGGCACGGCCTCATCCATGCCATTCACACGGCTGGAGCGCTCAACCTCATAGAGTGGCGAGGCTGAAACAGGGCCTGCACCAAAAGCCAGAATTTCCGGCATGCCTGCCTCTGGCAGACGCAGGCTGAGCGCAAAATCGCCAGCGCCGATAGAAATAATCTCACTCATCCCTTTGTCGCTCCAAGCGTAAGCCCGGCAATGAAATGCCGCTGCATCAGGAAAAACATCGCAACGGGCGGCAGGGCCGCCACAATCGAGCCAGCCGACACCAGATGCCAGGCAGCAACCCATTGACCGTTCAGCGAAAACAGGCCTGCCGTTACCGGCATGGCGCTTTGGCTCTGCACCAGCACCGTGGCCCAGAAATAATCATTCCACACGAAGGTGAAGACCAGCACGGAGAGTGCTGCAATGGCAGGCCGCATCAAGGGCAGCACGATATAGTAGAAGATTCGCCATTCCGAGACACCTTCCACCCGTGCCGATTCAATCAGCGCAAACGGCAGGCCCTTGATGAAATTGCGCATGAACAGCGTGCAAAAGCCGGTCTGAAAGGCAACATGAAACAGCACAAGACCCGTGACGGTATCATACAGCCCCATGCGCAGGGTCATATCGCGCACCGGCACCATCAGAATCTGGAAGGGAATGAAATTGCCTGCGACAAACAGGAAAAACAGCACCAGATTGCCCTTGAACTTATAGGTCGCCAGCGCAAACCCCGTCAGGCATGACAGCGCCACCGCACCGATGACCGTCGGAACGGTGATTTTGAAGGAATTGAGGATATACCAGCCAATCGGCGAGTTTTGGAAAACGGCGGTATAGTTTTCAATGCCCGCAAAACCGGATGGCATGCCGAAATAATTGCCTGCGGCCAGATCGCTGGCGGGGCGGATCGATGTGAGCGCCACGCCAATCAGCGGCAGCAGCCACAGCACCAACGCCACGGGCAAAATGGCTTTATAGCCCAGCCGCACAAAGGGGCTGGCTTTTTGAATAGGTGTTGGAAACATCAGGAATTCCTTTCCTGAGACAACATGCGAACAATGAACAGCGTGATGAACACCATCATGATCAGGAACAGCACCACGGCAATCGCCGCGCCATAGCCCATGCGGAAGCCATATTCCGAGAGCGCTTCTTCATACATGTAATAGGACAGCACGCGGCTGGAGCCGTAAGGCCCGCCTGCGGTCATGATCGAGACAAGGTCAAACGAGCGCAGCGCACCAATCACCGTCACCACCATGGCAATGAAGGTGGCCGGGGCCAGTTGCGGCAGGATGATGTTTTTCAACAGCGACCAGCCCTTGGCACCATCCATCCGCGCGGCTTCCACCTGCTCCGGGTTGATGTTGTTAAGACCCGTCAAATACAGGATCATGCAATAGGCCGTCTGTGGCCAGAGGCCAGCGGCGATGATGCCATATGTGACATAGCGCTCATCGGCCAGCACGGCAAAATCCATGCCGGTGAGGTCTTTCAAAAGCACCGAGAACAGGCCGAAATTCGGCGCGTAGAACCAGGTGAAAATCAGGCCCACAACCACCTGACTGATGACAAATGGGAAGAAAAACAGCGATTTATAGATACGGATGCCCGTGACCGTCTGATTGAGAAACAGCGCCACCGCCAAGCCAAACGGAATCGCTAGCAGGTAGAGCACCAGCCAGATCACGTTATTTTGCAGCGATGTGTAAAAGGCATCATCGCCCAGCAATTCGGTGTAATTGCCAAGGCCAACCCAGGTTTTGGGGCCAAGGCCATCCCAGTCAAAAAAGCTGATCCAGACGGATTCAAAAATCGGCAGGATGACGTAGACGATGAACATCACAATGCCGGGAGCCAGAAACAGCATGGGCGCAATGCGCTGCTGGTGACGTTTCCAGAATCCGGACGTCGTTGTGGCGTTGCTCATGGCAAGCACCTCCAGAAAAAAACAAGCGTGAGACCGGGTGCCTCATTTGCGAGGCACCCGGTCCTTGGGAGGAATGGGTTATTTGTAAACGCGCTGGCGGACCTTATCGAGGCGGGCCAGAATCTGATCAATCTTGTCAGGCTTGATCATGAACTCCTGAAAGCCTTCCATACCTGCCTTGGCCATATCGGCCTGAGCATCACGGTCATAGAATTGCGACAGGGCTTTTGCGTTGGACAACATGGCAAAGCCTTGCTCCAGAATAGGATCGGCAGGCTTGGTTGCCTTGTTGTTGATTGGCAATTGCCCCAGCGTGGCGTTGATCTTGGTCTGCGCTTCCGGGGTTGCCAGATAGGCAAGGAACACCTTGGCATCGGCCTTGTTCTTGGCCTTGGCCGGAATGTGGAACGTATCGGTTGGCGCTTCTTCTGCCGATGGCAGGCCGGGGGTGATTTCCGGGAATTGCAGGAAGCCGATCTGCTCGTCCTTCAAGCCGCCCAGTTTCATGGTGGCCACGGCGAAATTGCCCATCAGATACATGGCCGCCTTGCCCTGCACCAATTGCGGCATGGCATCCTGCCAATCCAGAGCAGCATGATTGTTGATGAAATAGCCCGGCTTGACCAGCTCGGCCCATTTTTCAAACACAGCCTTCACGCGCGGATCGGTGTAAGGCACCTTGCCGGAGGTCAACTGCATATGGAAATCATAGCCGTTGACGCGCAGATCAAGATAATCGAACCAGCCAGCGGTGGGCCACAGCGCCTTGGTGCCGATGGTAAATGGCGTAATGCCAGCCTTCTTCAGCTTTTCGCAAGCCGCCAGAAGCTCGGCCCAGGTCTTGGGCGGGGTAATGCCTTGGGCTGCAAAAATATCTTTGCGGTAGTAAATGCCCCACTGATAGTAGGTGTAAGGCACGCCCCACTTCTTGCCATCAATGGTCATCGATGGTGCAGCAGATTTCAACTGCTCGTCCAGACCATTGGCAGCCCAGATGTCGCTGACATCTTCCAGCATGCCCGCCTTAACGAACGGCTCCATGCGGTTACCCGCATACCACGCCATCACGTCCGGCGCATCGGCGGTGAGGAAGTTGCGCACGGCGGCCTTATAGCCTTCGTGGTCGAAATTGTTCCACTTGACCGTGATGTCAGGATGCTGCTTTTGGAAATCCGCAATCATCTCCTCCATGGCCTTTTTCGGCACCGGGTCAGATTGGTCGGAATTGAGGGTGATCTGGCCAGCGTAAGCGCTGGTGGAGACAAGCACTGCGGAAACGGCAAGCCCGCTCAGGCTTTTATAAAGGTTCATGCATTCCTCCCTAATGTTCAGACCGGCTGGACAAATCCCTTCCACCCTCGTCTGTATCTGCAAATCCTCTGTTCACCGGGAAGGTTATAAAACCGCCAGCTCCTCCGAGCGCACCCCTGTGAAAGTGGCTTGATCATTTCGCCTCGACCCGTAATAATCTACCAGAATTTCCAGAAATTTTTCCGGCATCCTAAGATCATCATGGCCAAGACCCCTATCATCAACCGGTATGAATCGGTCCCTGTCCATCCAGAGTTGAATCCTGCCCACCCGCTCGTCGTATTTGGCGATCATCGCTTTTGTGCAGGCGAAATGCTGGAAGTCCAAAAAATGACCGGGCCACACATGCACAGCCAGATTGAGCTGAATTTCGTGCTGCAAGGCTCAATGACCTATTGGTTTGACGGGCGCGAACTGACGGTATCAGAAGGCAGGCTCTGTCTGTTCTGGGGCATGATTCCCCATCAGGTGATCGATCGGCACGAGGGCACGAAGTTCATCTGCCTCTACGTTCCCATGTCGGTGTTTCTGGGCCTTGCCAGCCTCAGCCGGTTTCGGGATGCAGTGTTTCGCGGGGCGGTGATTGAAGCGCTGGAGATCAAGCCGTGGGATCGGGAAGTGTTTTCGCGCTGGCGCGATGAATTGCTGGGTGGCGATGAGGGGGCGACGGAAATTGTCCGCTCAGAACTCACCGCACGGGTGATGCGTATTGAGCGAGAGGGTTGGCAGGATTTGCGCGAGCAGGGATCGGCGCTGGCAAGCCTCGGAAAGCGCGGCGATGACTGGGTGCCGCATGTGGAAAAAATGCTGCGCTTCATTGGCGAACAAGCGCTGGGCAATCTTAACGCTGAGGATGTTGGCCGTGCTGCGGGCCTGCACCCCAATTATGCCATGGGGCTTTTCAAACGCGCCGTGGGCATGACCATCAATCAGGCCATCGTCCGCCATCGGCTGGACACAGCCCAATCGCTGTTGATCGCCACCGACCTGCCGATTACCGAAGTGGCCTATGAATCAGGCTTTGGCTCGCTCTCCACCTTTTATGATGCCTTTCAGCGGCGTTTCATGGAAAAGCCGGTGCAATATCGTCGGCGCATGCGGGTCAAGGGCGGCAAACAGGCGGCGTGAAAAAGCCTCCGTCACAGAACGGAGGCTTTTGTCATCATATGCTTATTCCACGTCGAATTTAACGCCCTGTGCCAAAGGCAGTGAGCGACCGAAGTTAAACGTGTTGGTGGCGCGGCGCATATAGGCCTTCCATGCATCCGAGCCGGATTCGCGGCCACCACCGGTTTCTTTTTCACCACCGAAGGCACCCCCAATTTCCGCACCCGATGGGCCGATGTTGACATTGGCAATACCGCAATCGGAACCGCGATCCGAGACAAAGGCTTCCGCTTCGCGCAAATCATTGGTGAAGATCGAGGATGACAGGCCCTGCGGCACATCGTTGTTGAGCGCCAAGGCTTCATTGAAATCAGAATAGCGGATCACGTAAAGAATGGGCGCAAAGGTTTCTTCCTTCACCGGACCCGTTTGCGATGCGATCTCGACAATGGCAGGACGCACGTAATAGGCATCGCCCCCCGCCTCTTCATTGACCCGCGCGCCACCATGCACCGTGCCGCCCGCGGCCTTGGCAGCGCTCAGCGCCTTTTGCATATTGTCATAAGCACCCTTGTCAATCAGCGGGCCAACCAGCGTGCCGGTTTGCAGCGGATTGCCAATCGTCACCGAGCCATAGGCCTTGATCAACCGTGGCACCAGCGCATCATAAACGCTGTCATGCACAAACAGACGGCGCAGCGATGTGCAGCGCTGGCCCGCCGTGCCCATGGCGGCGAAAGCAACGCCACGCAGGGTCAGATCGAGATCGGCGGTTGGGGCAACGATAGCGGCATTGTTGCCGCCCAGTTCCAGAATGGCGCGGGCAAAACGGCCTGCCAAGCGCGGGCCAACAATGCGGCCCATGGCGGTGGAACCTGTCGCCGACACCAGCGGCACCTTGGGATGGTCCACCAGCACTTCGCCAATGGCGCGCTCACCAATCAGCAGCGTGTTGAGATTGGCTGGGGCCGCACCACCGGCTTCATTGTAACGCTTCAACGCCCGCTCAAAAATTGCCTGTGTGGCAAGCGCGGTGATCGGCGTCTTTTCCGATGGCTTCCAGACGGTGGAATTGCCGCAGACGATGGCCAGCGCCGCATTCCACGACCAGACGGCAACCGGGAAATTGAAGGCCGAGATAATGCCCGTGACGCCCAGCGGATGCCAGGTTTCCATCATCCGGTGCTCAGAGCGCTCGGTGGCAATGGTCAGGCCGTAAAGCTGGCGCGACAGACCGACGGCGAAATCGCAAATGTCGATCATTTCTTGCACTTCGCCAAGGCCTTCCGAGACAATCTTACCCACCTCGATGGACACCAGACGACCCAGCGCCTCTTTGTGGGCGCGCAGCTCTTCACCCAGCAGGCGGATCAATTCGCCGCGCTTGGGCGCTGGCACCAAGCGCCATTCGAGAAAGGCAGCATGAGCCTTGTCGATCGCAAGCTTGGCATCATCTTCAGAAATGGTCTTGAGGCTGCCAATCTGGCTGCCGTCGATCGGCGATGTCACCGCGAGGGTGCCGCCGCTTAAATGATCGGCTGGCACGCCAAGTTGTGCAAGAATGCCTGCAACATCGTGGGACAGGTCGGTTTTGGCCATGGGTTTTCTTTCCTCGAAACGCTCGTGTGTTACTGTTTGGCTGCGTAAACGCCTGTGATTAAAATCGGTTTTCAGCCAGATGCGCCACTTGCGCACCCAGCTCGTAATAGGCCTCTTTAACGGCACGGAAGCCAACGGGCTGCACCTCGGTCAAGGGCAATGGTAAATCCTCTTCACGGATTTTTCCCAGTACCAGTTCGGCCAAGGTTTTACCAAATGTTGTGCCGGGAGCGATACCACGTCCGTTGTAGCCGGAAAAGCCAACAACCCGGTGGTCGAACTTATGAAAACGCGGCACGGCGTCATGGGTCATGCCAATCTTGCCATACCATTCGGCCTCAAACTCGATGTCGCCCAATTGTGGAAACAGGCGCTTGAGGCTGCGTTTTGCCCAGGCCCGATGCACAGCAGCACCTGTGTTGCGCAAGGCCCCCACGCTGCCAAACACCAGCCGCCCGGCCTTGTCCATGCGGAAGGATGACAGGATTTCTTTCGTATCCCAGCAACCTTCGCGGTTTGGCAGAATGGCGCGGCGCAGGTTATCCCCCAGCGGCTTGGTGGCAAAATTGAAATAAGGCAGATGCACCTGCTCTTCACGCACAGATTTCCATGGACCTATTGAATAGGCATCCGTGGCCACAAGCACCCATTGGCACGAAACGCTGCCGCGTGTGGTTTCCACCCGCCAATCGTCACCCTCTTGTTGTGCATCGGTCACGGGGCTGGCGGTAAACAAGTGGACGCCAGCACGAATTGCCGCCTGGGCCAGTCCCCGCGCATAGGCCAGAGGC
>CAJYRE010000357.1 GCA_913776675.1 Rhizobiaceae bacterium | reverse complement strand
CCCAAAGACTGCATGGCGGCCTTGGCGCTGTAATCCGTTGGGATTTCGGCCACGTAAGGCCCTGCGGCATCCGCCGCCGTGATGGTGTAGGTCTTGAATGGCAGGCCGCCATCAAGCTGTAACCGCTCCATAATGGCATCGGTGTTTTTCGGGTCCAGCGTTTCGCCGGTCTTCATTTGCCATGCCTGTAACGCTTTTTCGACGTTTTGGCCCATGTGGCCGTCAATGGCTCCAGGCGAGAAACCTTCCCGATCCAGAAACACTTGCAGAGCGGTAATTTCCGGCTTTGCCTTGCCGCCACTGCCAAACGAGGGCGTGCTGTAAGACGGCTGACGCGGTGCCGCGTTGCGATTCAGGCCATTTTGCGGGTCAGTGTTGGCACGTTGCGGATAGGCTTGATCCAGTGGGGCGCGCTCCACATCGCCATCATCCGGAATGCCGGATGTGTTCACGTCGGCATCGTCCCAACCACCGCCCGAAGGGGCGGGCGGATAATAATCACTGGGATAACGCGCCCGATTCTGGCGGCCATAAACAACATCGGCTGGCATTTCGGTGGCAATCACATTGCCATAAGGATCAATCAGCACCTTGCGGCCCATGCTGTCCCGGCTGATCATCACGGTGCCGCGCTCCGGCATATAGTCCAGCACTTCGCCAGAAGGGGTAATCAACACCGTATTGCCGTTGCGACCGGGGTCATACGGGCTGCGCGCCAAGGCAGGCGCACTGATGCTTGCCAGAAGAGTTGCAACGATGAAACCGGTTTTCCATGGGAACTGCACGGGATGGTCTTTCCGACTGAGTGTAAGGCTGACGAGAGATGAGGCGCATCATTTTCCTGCCATGGGAAATCATCAAGCCATGATGATTTGCTCATGCCAACACAGTTGTAAAATAGGCAAATTTTGTCGTGAATATGGAAAAATGCAAATGCGGTGAAAAATCTATTAAAGCCGCTGTTTCAAACAGATTTTTAAGGCTGGAAACGGCACCGGCTCTGGCCTATTGCTGGCAAAAGTGAAGAGGGAGGACGAATCATGAAACTGCACGCCGCAAAAGGACCCATTGTGGAGCTGGATGAAAGCTCGGTGCTGGATATTCGCGGGTTGATCGTGAAGGGCGTGGATTTGTCTCCCGGACGCGCTATTCCGGATGATGGTGATCCGCGCATCGATCATTCGCTGGAAGGGTTTCTGTTCACCTGCGGACCAGATCATATTCGCCATCCCGAACCCATCGCAGGGAGTGTTGGCCGTTATCCGCTGCACGGGTCTTTCTCTTCCCATCCGGCCCACATCATCTCGAAAACCGATCAGGACTGTGTGGCGGAAATTGCGGTGACCCATGCTGATGGTGGTCAATCGCTCCTGACCCGGCATTGGCGTCTGGATGCTGAAACGGGTGTTGTAACGTTGTCTGATCGCGTGACCAACACGGGATCGACGGCTTTTCCGGTCATGCTGATGTATCACATGAACATTGCCGCCAAGCTGTTTGATGATGCCGTGCGGCTGGAAGGGGATATGCTGGAAGGCGGTGGTTTTGGCTGGCGCTTTGGCCCAGAGCCGGGTGGCGTGTTTTGTGTGCCCGCAACAGCAGGTGCCGATGGCTGGGCGCAGATGCGGCTTGGCCCTCTGGCCGCGATTGGCGGCTTGACCCTGACTGTGCGCTTTGACACGGCAACCCTGCCGCATCTGCAAATCTGGAGAAACCAGCAGGCTCCGGCCCATGTGCTGGGCATTGAGCCGGTCTCGCACCGCTGGGTGGGACGTTCCGAGCTGGCTGATGCGGGGGAACTGGACATGCTGGCTCCCGGTGAGAGCCGCCATTACGGCCTGTCATTTTCCTTTTCTGAAAAACTGTCAGGTTCAGATTGAACCAGACAGTTTTTCGATTCCCTTGTTTTCGTTTGTCTTTTCGGGAAAACCGCATTCCACTTTTCCCTGACAAACTCTAACGTTGACGCATGGGCGGGCACATCGTAGATGTTTGGTGACATTGATGAGAGGACATGCTGATGAACATCAGACCTATCAACGAGGAATATTCGGTCAGCGGCCAGATTCAGGTTTCTGATCTGGATGACATCAAGGCGCTTGGCTTCAAGTCCATCGTTTGCCATCGCCCGGACGGTGAAGAGCCCGGCCAGCCGGAGTTTGCGGCCATCGCTGCCCGCGCAGCAGAGCTTGGCCTTGCCATCAAGCACATCCCCGTTGGCCCCATGGGGGTGACACCCGATGCTGTGGCCGCCATGGTGGATGCGCTGGAAGATTTTGAGCGCCCGATGCTGGGCTATTGCCGCTCTGGTGCGCGCTCTACCGCGACTTACGAGCATAGCCTGCGCCAGCGCTAAACCACCCATTCTTACCGTGCTGCGGGCCAAACCCGCAGCATTTTTGTGTTTTGAAACCTCAGGAGATTTTCCATGTCCATCAAGCGTATCGAGCCCGGCAAGCGTATGAGTGCTGCCGTTGTTCACGGCAACACTGTTTACCTCGCCGGTCAGGTTGGCGACGGCGTGAGCGTGACTGAACAGTCCAAGTCGGCTCTGGCGGAAGTAGACCGCCTGCTGGCCGCTGCTGGATCGAGCAAGTCGAAGATCCTGCAGACCATCATCTACCTCTCCGACATGTCCACTTTTGCGGAAATGAACGCCGTTTGGGAAGCCTGGATCGATCCGGCCAACCCGCCAGCCCGCGCCACCAGCCAAGCCGCTCTGGCTACGCCAGACTACAAGGTTGAATTTATCGTCACGGCTGCGATTTAATCGCCCTTCACGGATTGCCTACAAAAAAGGACGGGATTGCTCCCGGCCTTTTTTTGTTGATTTTTGAATGCTTTATCAGCTTTTTTCACGAATTTGAGTCAGCGTTCGTGTTGGCGTAATGGCTTCTGCATCCAGCTTGATTTCAATGATGGCTGGTTTGTTGGATGCGCGGGCGCGTTCAAAGGCGGCGGCGAAGTCCTCGGTTTTTTCCACCAGTTCCCCGTGACCACCATAGGCCTGCGCAAAGGCTTTGAAATCGGGATTGACCAGATCGGTGGCGCTGACGCGGCCGGGATATTCGCGCTCTTGATGCATACGGATGGTGCCATAGGTGCCATTGTTGATCAAAAGCACGATGATCGGCAGATTGTAGCGCACGGCGGTGATGAACTCCTGCCCGTGCATCATAAAGCAGCCATCGCCAGCAAAGCAGATGACTTCCCGTTCTGGAAACTGCGCCTTGGCAGCCACTGCGGCGGGCAGGCCATAGCCCATGGAGCCGGAGGTTGGGGCGGCTTGGGTGTTATAACCCTGAAAGCGGTGGAAGCGATGCAGCCATGTGGCGTAATTGCCCGCACCATTGGTGAAAATGGCATTTTTCGCTGTATTGGCTTCGATCCATTCCATGATGGGCCCCATCTGCACCGTGCCTGGGCCGGTCTTGGGGGGCGTGGACCAGTTCAGATAGCGGGCATGCATCTCTTGTGTCCGCTCCGCCCAAGCTGGAGACTCTGGAGCTTTGAGGCTGGCCAGTGCTGCGACAAAATCCTTGGGGCTGGCGCAAATGGCCAGATCGGGACGATACACCCGGCCAAGCTCTGACGGGTCGGGATAGACATGCACCAGCTTTTGCTTGGGATAGGGGATGTCCATCAGCGTGTAAGATGAAGAGGGCATTTCGGAAAAACGACCACCCAGCAGCAGAATGAGGTCTGCCTCTTTCACCTCCTTCGCCAGTGCGGGGTTGATGCCAATGCCCACATCGCCCGCATAATTGGGGTGGAGGTGATCAAACAGCATCTGGCGGCGGAAGGAGCAACCGACGGGCAATTTCCACTCCGCGGCGAAATCTTCAAAAGCCTTCACGGAGGCTTCATCCCAGCGGGTGCCGCCGAGAATAACCAGCGGGCGTTCTGCCTTGGCAAGCATGTCGCCAAGGGTGGCAATCTGGCTGGGGCCGGGATGCGCTTCCACGGGTGTGTAGGGGCGGGCGGCGGGGGCCTCACACTCTTCCACCAGCACGTCTTCCGGCAGGGTCAACACCACGGGGCCGGGGCGGCCAGAGGTGGCAATGGCAAAGGCGCGGCTGACAAATTCCGGAATGCGCGCCACATCATCAATCTCGCCAACCCATTTGGCAAATTCGGTGAAGGCGCGGCGATATTCCACTTCCTGAAATGCCTCGCGTTCGCGGGCTTCGCGCTGCACCTGACCAATGAAGAGGATCATCGGCACCGAATCCTGCTTGGCAATGTGCAGGCCCGCTGAGGCATTGGTGGCACCGGGGCCACGGGTGACCATGCAGATGCCCGGCTCGCCGGTCAGGCGGCCCCAGCAATCGGCCATCATGGCGGCTCCGCCTTCCTGACGGCAGACCACGGTTTCAATCTGGCTATCATAGAGCGCATCCAGCACGGCCAGATAGCTCTCGCCGGGCACACAGGCCACGCGCTTAACGCCGTTGGCTTTCAGGGAATCGACAATCAATTGTCCGCCGGTCTTTTTCATGAGCTTTCCTTTATTGAAATGCGTTTTGGCCTGTCAGGGCTGCGGTGGTTCGCTGTTGTTGGAGATGGGCTTGGAGGCATGACGGCGCTCCCGCCAGATGATGTAGAGGCCGGAGCCGATGATGATGGCAATGCCCGCCCATTTCAGCGCATTGGGCAGGGCATCAAACACCAGCCAGCCAAACAGGGTGGCCGTGACAATTTCGAGATATTGCAACGGGGCAAGCGTTGAGGCCGGGGCGTTGCGGTAAGCATAAACCCCCAGAATGCCGCCAACTGCGGCTGTAAAGCCGGTGCTGATCAGCCAGACCCAGCCGGAAAAATCTGGCCAGACCACTGTGACCTCTCCCGGCGCGATCGTCTGCCCCAGACCGATGATGATTAAAGAGCCGATGGTGGCCCAAAAACCGGTTTCGACCTGAATCACGAAAGGATCCTGATGGCGCACCAGCAGGCGGGTCAAAATGGCATAAATGGCAATGCAGAGGGCCGTGATCAACGGCAGAAACGCGACCACTCCCACTTCCTGAAAACTGGGCTGCACCACCAGCATGGCCCCGATAAAGCCCACGCCACAGGCGCTATAGCGCCGCCAGCCAATGGTTTCGTTCAGGAAAAAACTGCTTAGCAGAGTCAAAAGAATAGGTTCAACAAAGAAAATCGCCACGGCATCGGCCACAGCCATGTAGCGCAGGGTGGTGACAAAGGAGAGCATGGATAGGCACAGCACACCACCGCGCAGCATATGCAGGCGGGTGTTGCGCCATGAGGCTTGCGGCCATGTGTTGCGCACAGCCAGCACCGGCAGCATGAACAGGATTTGAAACACAAACCGCGCCAGCGTGATTTGCACCGATGGCATGGTCTGCGTGGCCAGTTTGGAAAAGACATCCACCAAGGGTGTAACCAGCACCGACAGCACCATCAACCCCAGACCAAGCGTGACGCCGGAGAAAAACGGTGTGGGGCTGGACCTGTGCTGCTGGGGCCGAGATTGGGCGGACATGCGGCTTTACTCTTCTTGTGTTGCTCAAACTCTTTGTTTCTACTGCATAATTCCTTAAATCGGAATCGATTTAAGGAGAAAATTATGCAGCAGATTAAAAGTGTTACAGCGTCTTTTGTGCGCCATATATGGCGTACGGCGCTGTAAGCATTTTCGGACGGAAAACCGCTACACACTTTTCTCAGGTCAATGCTTTATAGCGTGTGGATGCGCTGCCAGCACGTGACTTTCTGGCATGGGATCATTCCATGGTGGAATGAACTACGCATTGTGCGCAATGGCTTGTTTTGCCCAGGTGATGAACGCGGCGATGGCGGCTTCCTTGCCAATTTCGTTCAGGGTTTCGTGGCGCATGTCCTCATAGATTGTCAAAGTGATGTTGCGCAGGCCGGATTGTGTCATGCGCGTTTCAAGCCAGCGGGTGGCTTGCGCCTTGTTGGTGGCCGGATCC
>CAJYRE010000356.1 GCA_913776675.1 Rhizobiaceae bacterium | reverse complement strand
GATAGTCGGCTTTGATGCCGAACATGGCAGCCGTGCCATGGGCCAGACGACCAATTTCCTCTTCCAGCTGGTCGCGCACCTTTGCGGAATAAGCCCGCGCGGTGCCGCCAATTTCGACGAAATCCGGAATGACATTCAATGCTTTCGGATCACCCGCCTGCACCGAGCAGGCGCTGACCACGGCAGGCTCCAGCGGGTCCACCACCCGTCCGACAATGGTTTGCAACGCTGCAATAAACGTACCCATGGCGGTGATCGGATCGCGGCCCAGATGCGGCTTGGCCCCATGGGTGCCGGTGCCACGAAAGGTTACGCGCCAGCTATCGGAAGAGGCCAGTTGCGGACCTTCCACCACGGCAATTTCATCCGTATTCAGCCCCGGCATATTGTGCAGCCCATAGACGGCATCGCAGGGGAAAAGCTGAAACAGCCCATCATCCACCATGCGTTTGGCCCCGCCGCGCCCTTCTTCGGCGGGCTGAAAGATGAAATGCACAGTGCCGGAAAAGTTGCGTGTTTTCGCAAGCTGCCGGGCTGCTCCTATCAGCAATGTGGTATGGCCATCATGGCCGCAGGCATGCATTTTGCCCTCAAACTTGGATTTATAGGGCCGATCTGCCGTCTCCGGCATGGCCAGCGCATCCATATCGGCGCGAAGGCCGATGGTGCGGGTGCCATTGCCCACCTGCAATGTGCCCACCACGCCGGTGCCACCCAGACCGCGATGAACCCGCAAACCAGCCTCTTCCAACAGGTTGGCAACAATGGCGGAGGTGCGCTCCTCTTCAAATCCCAGCTCTGGATGGGCATGAAGATCATGGCGCAGTGTGGTGAGAAAGGTGATCTCGTCGCTCATCGCTTGCTCCTATTCCAGACTTTCGAGAATGGGCGAGGTTAGCACAGTACCAGTCACAACATCGGCAATGCCAAGGTCTGTCTGGTGCGGCCCGGCATTGCAGGCAAGCGTTGCGCCAAAGCAGGCCTTGAAGATCAGATAGGGAGGTTGCCATTCCACCACATCATCCATGGCGGTGCGAAGGGCTGCAAAGCCTTCGGCCACATCGGAAAGCGGCGCTTCCGACACCAGCCCGGAGATTGGCAAAGGCAAAAGTGCTGTCACCACTCCCTTGTGCACTACCGCCATGCCGCCGCCCGCCGTTATCACCGCATTGGCGGCAATGGCCATGTCTTCCGGCTTGCCGCCAAACACGGTGAGGTTATGGCTATCATGGGAGATGGTTGTGGCAAAAGCACCGTTCCATGCGCCCCATTCGCGCAGGAACCCAACGCGAGGGGCGCTGTCTGCCAAGCCATGGCGGTGGGCAACGGCAATCAGTGTGGACCCTTCTGGCGGCACAACAAAGCCATCCACCACTTCGGTTTCCGCTTCGCCCCAGCGGGTGAAACGCGGGCGATCAATGGTGGCAACACGGACCTTTTTGCCGTCCGAGGGAATACGAAAATCATCCGCTGTGAGCGGGTTGATCTTCATCGATTGGGTGAAAGAGCCAGCATTTGTCTGCGGCAGGTCATTGTCACTCGGAACCACCGCCCCATTGACCAAAACCAGCTTTGCTCGAAAATCCGCTAAATCCTCAAAAATCACCAGATCGGCGCGGCGGCCTGCGGCAATCAGGCCAAGGTCATTGCGGCCCAAGCGTCTTGCGGCATTCAGGGTTGCGGCCTGCAAGGCCCATTCGGGCTTCAGCCCATAGCGCACCAGGCGGCGCACCACATCATCCAGCCCGCCAGCGGCAAACAGATCATCGGGAAATACATCGTCAGTGCAGAGCGTGACGGTTTGCGGCAGATGGCCCAGTTTTTTGAGAACTTCGACAAATTCCGGCAGCAGATGATCATGGGAGCCGCGCAGCTCAATGGTGAGGCCCACCCGCAGTTTTTCCATCAGATCATCGCCAGAGACCAGCTCGTGATCCGAGCTGACACCCGCCACGATAAAGGCGGCGAGGTCCGGTCCGCTCAAACTGCGGGCATGGCCGCAGACGGGTTTGCTACTTGCGAGGCCAGCATGGACAATGCCGCTCATGCGTGGATCGCCGTCAATCACGCCGCGCATGTTCATCACTTCGGCAATGCCGCCGATTTCGGGGCGGGCAAGAAGCTCTGCAAGGGTTTTTGCATCAAAATCCGCGCCCGCCCGCTCAAGACCCGGTGCCGATGGCACACAGGAAGGAGCCAGCACAATCACCCGCAAAGGCAGATTGCGGGTGGCAGCAATTGCCCAATCCACGCCCGCAACGCCATGCACATTGCCAAATTCATGCGGATCCCAGACCACGGTGGTCACGCCACGCGTCACAACGGCCTGCGCATAGGTGGCGGGCGTCACCATGGAGCTTTCAATATGCATATGGGTATCGATCAGGCCGGGGCAGACAAAGCCGCCCTTGGCATCGATGATCTGTTTCGCATCAACCCGCGATCCCGGCGTGTGGACAGAGGCAATCAGCGGCCCAACAACACCAATATCGGCGGCGCGATGCTCGCCGGTGACCATATCCACCACGGTGCCGTTGATGATCAAAAGATCAAAGGGGGCAGCGCCGCGAGCCGCTGCGGTGGCGCGAAGCCGCAGTGACGGGTCATGCAGATCAAAGGGTTCGGATCGGTTCATGGCTTTGCGGCCTCCGCTTTGAGGGCGTCCAGCACGATTGCGCGGATGGCTTGTGCATCACACTCTCCCGCATAGGCGGCGTTAAACGGGGCGTGGCTGGCGCGGGTTTCCACCACCGTGCGCCCACGGGTGAGGGTGCCAGCCAGTTCCACGCCAATAAAGGCTGGC
>CAJYRE010000355.1 GCA_913776675.1 Rhizobiaceae bacterium | reverse complement strand
GCAAAACCTTGAGCGCAGACGATGTTGTGTTCTCACTCAAGCGTCATCTGGACCCGGCTGTTGGCTCCAAGGTGGCCAAGATTGCCGCCCAGATGACCGGCATCAAGGCCATTGATAAATCCACCGTCGAAATCACGCTGGCCAATCCAAATGCCGATTTGCCGACCATTCTGGCCATTCATCAGTTTATGATCGTCGCCGATGGCACCACGGATTTCTCCAAGGGCAACGGCACAGGTGCCTTCCTTGTTGAGAAGTTTGAGCCAGGTGTACGCTCGTTGATGAAGCGCAATGGCAACTATTGGAAAGCGGGCGGCCCGTATGTGGACAGCTTCGAATTTTTTGCCATCAGCGAAGACAATGCCCGCGTTAACGCGCTGTTGTCAGGCGATATTCAGCTTGCCGCCAACATCAATCCGCGCTCCATGCGCCTTGTGGAAAGCCAGAGCAATGTTGTTCTGTCCAAAACCACTTCGGGAAATTACACCAATCTCAACATGCGCCTCGACATGGCACCGGGCAACAAGAAAGACTTCATCGATGGTATGAAGTTTCTGGTCAACCGTGAGCAGATCGTCAAGGCAGCTCTGCGTGGTTTGGGTGAAGTGGGCAATGATCAGCCTGTTTCGCCTGCCAATTTCTACCATAATGCCAATCTGAAACCGAAAGCGTTTGATCCGGACAAGGCCAAGTTCCATTTCCAGAAGGCTGGCGTTCTGGGCCAGTCCATTCCGGTTATTGCTTCGGAAGCGGCTAACTCGGCCATTGACATGGCCATGATCATTCAGGCATCGGCAGCCGCCATTGGCATGAAGCTGGATGTTCAGCGTGTTCCCTCTGACGGTTATTGGGATAACTACTGGCTGAAGGCACCAATCCATTTCGGCAATATCAATCCGCGCCCGACGCCAGACATTCTGTTTTCGCTTCTCTATTCCTCCGATGCTCCCT
Source organism: Rhizobiaceae bacterium (assembly GCA_913776675.1). GTDB lineage: Bacteria > Pseudomonadota > Alphaproteobacteria > Rhizobiales > Rhizobiaceae > Allorhizobium. The sequence goes on along the minus strand of CAJYRE010000355.1, from coordinate 2,296 downwards.
GGAATGAGAGCCAGTATAAATCGCCGAAGTTCGACAAGATGCTGATGGAAGCGCGTGGCCTGCTGGACCAGAACAAGCGCAAGGAAATCTACGATGAGATGCAGGTGATGATTGCCGAAGAAGCGGGCACAATCATCCCAGCCTATATTTCCAACGTGGATGCCATCAACAGCAAGCTGAAAGGCTTGGAAGCCAGCCCCTGGGGCGGCATGATGGGCTATTCCTTTGCCGAACACGTCTGGCTGGAGGCCTGATGAACTGCCAGCCGGGCACATCATTGTCCCGGCTGGATGGTTCGATCCTCAATCTGGAACCGTCTCGACACTGACAAGGGCGTGTGGCCTGAATTTTACCGTTGCGCCTCGAATGCCGTGATCCTTTGAACCCAAACGGGGTTTCTTCAGTGCATCCTGTGCATTGACTGCACCATGCACCCGGAAACTCTCACAGGAGTGCCTGCGTGAACAATCGGGTCTTGTCCCTTGCGGTGAACAGGCTGGCCATTGCCGTGGTCACGCTGGTCATCGTGTCCATCGTGGTTTTCGTTGCCACAACATTATTGCCCGGAGACGCGGCCACCATGCTGCTGGGGCAGGCTGCAACCCCGGAAGCGGTGGCGGGTCTGCGCAAGGCCATGCATCTGGATGAGCCGGCAGCATGGCGGTTTCTGCAATGGGTTGGCGGCATGCTGCATGGTGACCTTGGCACATCCTATGCCAATAACCTGCCCATTTCCGCGTTGATTTCCGACCGCTTGCTCAACTCGATGAAACTGGCAGGCATCACCACAGTGGTATCGGTTCCCTTGGCGCTGACCCTGGGCATTACCTCGGCCATGCTGCGCGGTTCACTCTATGACCGCTGTGTCACGATGCTGACCATCGGCGTGATTTCCGTACCGGAATTCATGCTTGCCACCTCAGCCGTGCTGATCTTTGCGGTTTATCTCAAATGGTTGCCCGCTCTGTCTTTCGCCAATGAAGTGCATACATTTGAAGGCTTCGTGCGTGTTTATACCATGCCGGTTCTCACCCTCACCTTCGGCGTCTCGGCCCAAATGATCCGCATGACCCGCGCCGCTGTGATTGAAACCCTTTCATCAGCTTATGTGGAAATGGCGCTGCTCAAAGGTGCATCACCCCGACGCATTGTGCTGCGCCATGCGCTTCCCAATGCGCTTGGTCCGATTGTCAATTCTGTCGCGCTGGCCCTGTCCTATTTGCTGGGCGGGGTGATTATCGTGGAAACCATCTTCAACTATCCCGGCATTGCCAAGCTGATGGTGGATGCGGTGTCCACCCGCGACCTGCCCCTCATTCAAAGCTGTGCCATGATCTTCTGCCTTGGCTATCTGGCCTTGATCACAGCAGCAGACATTATCGCCATCCTGTCCAATCCGAGGCTGCGCTGACCATGACGATTGAAGCGGAAATCCCTTCCATTCCCCCTCACGGAACCCGCTTTGGCTACCGCATCAATGCGGTGGGCATGGTTGGTCTTTTCATCATTATCCTCTGGGCCATGGTTGCCCTGTTTGCCCCGCTGCTGCTCCGCTATCCTGTGGGTGATATTGTCGATCTCGATTACTTTGGCCCGATGAGTGATCAATTGTGGCTGGGTTCGGATTATCTCGGACGTGACATGTTCTCACGTATCCTGATGGGGGCACGCTACACCGTGGGCATTTCGCTGGCGGCGGTGATCCTTGCCTGCTTTTCAGGCGTGGTTCTGGGCATGGTCGCCGCTGTGGCCGGAGGCTGGCTGGATACGGTTTTAAGTCGGCTTCTGGACTGTCTCAACTCTATTCCCTCCAAGCTGTTTGGCCTGGTGGTGGTGGCCGCTGTGGGTTCGTCCATTCCGGTGCTGATCCTCACTCTCTCCGTGATTTATATTCCCGGAGCCTACCGCTTTTCCAGGGCTTTGGCCGTCAATATCAATGCCATGGATTTTATCACCGTGGCGCGGATTCGAGGCGAAAATATCTTTTATATCGTCCGGGCCGAGATTTTGCCCAATATCGCCGGGCCGGTGTTGGCCGATCTGGGACTGCGCTTTGTGTTTATTGTGTTGCTGCTGTCTGGCCTGTCCTTTCTGGGCCTCGGCGTGCAGCCGCCCTATGCAGACTGGGGGGCTCTGGTGCGTGAAAACATTGGCGGACTGCCGTTTGGCGCACCGGCTGTTATCTTTCCATCAATTGCCATTGCCAGCCTCACGATCAGCGTCAACATGCTGATTGACAATCTGCCGACAAAAATCCGCGACCGGAGTGCATAATGGCCAATCTCGTTGAAATTCG
>CAJYRE010000354.1 GCA_913776675.1 Rhizobiaceae bacterium | reverse complement strand
GCGAACCAGTTGAGAGAGCAGCAGAACAACGCAGATCAGCACTGGAAACACTTTGAACACCAGCGCCAGCGATGTGTGTTCGGCAACAAAGCCAATCAGCGATGGAGCCACCAGAATACCGGAATAGCCCATGGTGCTGACCACTGAAATGCCAACCCCTGCCGCCATGCCGGGCAGATTGCCAGCCGCAGAAAAGGCAATGGGTACCAGATTGGAAATTCCCACGCCCATCAGCGCAAAACCGACAATGGCCATCAGCGCATTCGGTGCATAGCCGACAATCAAAAGGCCAACGATGGAAATAATGGCGCAGACCCGAAGGGTTTTGACGGCTCCCAAGCGGTCGCGGACCAGATCACCGGCAAAGCGCATGCATGCCATGGTGAAGGAAAAAGCGGCATAGGCATAGGCGGAGAGGGCGACATCCGCCCCCAGTTCGTTGCGCAGATACAGCGCTCCCCAATCCAGCACACTGCCTTCTGGCACCATGCTGAACAGGGCCACAAGGCCGAGAAGCCATGGCAGGGCATGTCTGGGCAGGCGGGCTTTGACCGCAGCCTCTTGTGCATGCGGCCTGTCCTGCAACAGCCGAGGCCAGGCATAGATCAGCATCAAGGCCGCCAGTGCCGTTGCCACCAGACTTTGAACCAGCGGGCCAAAAGCAGCAATCAGCGGACCGCCGATGCCAGCGCCAATCAGACCGCCCAGACTCCAGAAGGCATGGCAGGAGGAGGTGATGGCGCGGCGCATGAAGCGCTCGGTCTCCACCGCATTGGCATTCATGGCAATATCCATGGCCCCGGTCAGGCCGCCAAACAGAAAGATGGCGGCAACCGCCAACATGACGTCCGGTGCAAGGCTGAGCAGCAGCAGTGTGGGCAAAAACAGCAGGCTGGACAGCAGACTGACACGATGAGAACCAAATTTGGCAATTTGCGCGCCCGCAATGGGCATGAACACCAGAGAGCCGATGCCAAACACCAGAATCATCAGGCCCAGTTGTGCTTCACTGAGATCAAGCTTTTGCGCAAAGCCCGGAATTTTTGGAGCCCATGACCCCATCATGAAGCCATTGATCAGAAAGAGCAGTGACACAGCCACCCGTTCGCGCGGAAAAGTCGTTGTCAGCATGATTCCTCCCCTTGTTCCTCATGATGCATGGATGTTTTCTTTTAAATCGATTTAGGTTGCAAGTTTGCTTGTCGATTCTGGGCATCACAAATGGTTTGCCTGTGTTACACATGGCTCCCATGGTTGGAAAGATGTTTGGGGCTGGTCAGGGATCTGGCTTGAGAACCAGCGTTCTACCAGCGGTGATGTCCATGATCATCCGCGCAAGGGATGGTGCCTCTTGTTCGGGCAGGCCATAGGTGAGGTCTGCGCCGGTTTCGGTATACACTTCCCCCTGCAACACCGCCTGCGGGTTGGTGCCAAGCCGGGCCTTGACCAGCGCCAGATCCGCAAAACTGACCCGAAAGGTCATGGATTGGCGCAGGATGATTTCTACTTTTTCGGCCTCGCGCAAGCAGAGTGCCGCTGTGCCGCCATAGGCGCGGATCAGCCCGCCGCTGCCCAGCAGAATGCCGCCAAACCAGCGGGTGACAATCACCAGAACACCGTCCATCTGCTGGCCGTCTATGGCCTGTAAGATCGGCTTTCCGGCGGTGCCGGAGGGTTCGCCATCATCGTTGAAACGATAGGTCTGACCCAATCGCCAGGCCCAGCAATTGTGATTGGCGCTGGCATCACTGTGGTGGGCCAGCAGAGCCTTTGCCTCGTCTTCTGACGCGATGGGGGCGGCAAGGGCACGGAACCGGCTCTTCTTGATCTCCTGATCATAGCTGTGTAGGCGGGGCACTGTGAACATGGCCTGTTGTGGCGTGATTTGAGCGGAATGCAAAGATGCTTTTCTGCTCCTCTGCGTTTTTTACACGGGGCAATGCGTGCGGGTGGAACCGTCGATCCAGTTCCGCGCAAGCGACGGTTCATAGGCTGGGTTTATGTCATTCCGGTTCGATGATTCGGCTGGTTTGTGAAGCCCTTGCAAGACGTTACCGTGTTTTTCGCGTCATGATGACGTAGGCCGCGGTGATCAGGAAAGCCGGAATGAGTCCGGACAGAAAAGACAGGATCAGCTTATGTCAGACGACATCGACCTCGACACCAACATGGACCACTCCAATCTGGCGGCTCTTGTTCTCAGTCAGGAACTTGATTCGTTGACCGATGTTCTGGTCAGCTCCTTGCGCGAAGTTTTGAACATTCTGGATGACAATTATCAGCGCCCTAGTACCGTTCACTGACTTTTGTGTGCCGTCCACACGGGGTTAGCGCCCGTATTCTTTCACCGCCTGCATGACCACAAAGGTTGATGTGCTGGCCACATGCGGCAGGCTGGAAATCTTCTCGCCCAACACATGGCGATAGCGGCGAATATCGCTGGTGCGGACTTTCAAAAGATAGTCAAACGCGCCAGCGATCATATGGCATTCTTCCACTTCGCGGATTTTGCGCACAGCGGTGTTGAATTCATTCAAGGCTGCTTCCCGCGTATCGCTGAGTTTGACCTCGGCAAAGGCAATGTGGTCGAGGCCAAATTTGCGCGCATCCAACACAGCCCGAAATCCCAGAATATAGCCCTCATCCATCAAGCGTTTCAGCCGCACCTGACAGGGTGTTTTGGACAGGCCAACCCGCTGTGACAATTCGGTGATGGAGATGCGGCCATCCTGCGATAAAGCCTCGACAATTTTCATGTCGAACCCGTCCAATTCACCAGAAATGTCAGATTTGCTCATCGATTTTCCTGAAAACATCCTAATTTAAAGAGAAAAGTCCTGAATTGATGGGAAATTCAGGTTCGTGCTTCAGTTTTGCACTATGGTAGACTTCCTGCAAGGCAAAACTCGTTTCAGGAGCGTCGCAATGCACCAGACCCGTTCTTCACAACCATCCGCTCCTGTGTCCGATCATGCTCCGGTTTTTGCCGAATTTGCACCGCCCATCCGACCACAAAACACGCTGCGCCAGGCCATCACCGCCGCCTATCGTCGGTCTGAGCCTGATTGCGTGCAGGCGCTTCTGGCGGCGGCAACCTTGCCGGAGACGCAGGCTTTGGCTGCGGCAGCCACAGCCCGGCAATTGATCACCGCCTTGCGGGCCAAGCATAAGGGCACCGGCGTGGAAGGGCTGGTGCATGAATATTCGCTCTCCAGTCAGGAAGGGGTGGCGCTGATGTGTCTGGCGGAAGCGCTGTTGCGCATTCCGGATGCTGCCACCCGCGATGCGTTGATCCGCGACAAGATTTCTGAAGGAGACTGGAAATCCCATCTGGGCGGCGGTCGTTCGCTGTTTGTCAATGCCGCCACCTGGGGGTTGGTGGTCACCGGCAAGCTGACATCAACGGTGAATGACCGGGGCCTTTCCGCAGCCCTGACCCGCCTGATTGCCCGCTGCGGTGAGCCGGTGATCCGCCGGGGTGTGGACATGGCCATGCGTATGATGGGTGAGCAGTTTGTCACGGGTGAAACCATTGAAGAGGCCTTGAAGCGCGCCCAGCCGTTGGAAGCCAAAGGCTTTGCCTATTCCTATGACATGCTGGGTGAAGCTGCGACCACGGCTGCCGATGCAAACCGTTATTTCAAGGATTATGAGCGTGCTATCCATGCCATCGGCAAGGCTTCTGATGGGCGTGGCGTTTATGCCGGGCCGGGCATTTCCATCAAGCTGTCGGCGCTGCATCCACGTTATACGCGGGCCAAGGCCGAGCGGGTGATGGGTGAGCTGTTGCCAAAGGTGCGTGTGCTGGCGCTGTTGGCCAAGCATTATGACATCGGCCTCAACATCGATGCGGAAGAAGCGGACCGGCTGGAACTGTCATTGGACTTGCTGGAAGAGCTTTGCCTTGATCCAACCCTGTCCGGCTGGAATGGCATGGGATTTGTGGTGCAGGCCTATGGCAAGCGCTGCCCGTTTGTGCTGGATTTCATCATCGA
>CAJYRE010000353.1 GCA_913776675.1 Rhizobiaceae bacterium | reverse complement strand
AGCAATGTCCTTTGTGGGGCAAGAGAGAAAAGGCCGGGATCGCTCCCGGCCTTTGATGTTATGCGATTGCCTTGCGGGCTGCCAGCTTGCGCTTCACATCTGGCGGCGTGGCTTCATCCACCAGAGCGGCAATGACATCTTCGAGTGTCATGGATACCTGATCCTGGCTGCCAAGGCGGCGGATGTTGACGGTGCGCTCTTCTGCCTCGCGCTTGCCGCAAACGATGATGGCAGGCACCTTGCCCACCGAATGCTCGCGGATCTTATAGTTGATCTTTTCGTTGCGGAAATCGGTTTCCACTTCCAGACCAGCATCGCGCAGCAATTCGGCCACTTCGCGGCCGTAATCGTCAGCCTCAGAGGTGATGGTTGCCACCACCACCTGCAAAGGTGCAAACCACAGCGGCATGTGACCAGCAAAGTTCTCGATCAGAATGCCGAGGAAACGTTCCATCGAGCCGCAGATGGCGCGGTGGATCATCACGGGCTGGGTCTTTTCCGAGTTCTGGTCGATGTAGAACGCACCAAACCGTTCCGGCAGATTGAAGTCCACCTGCGTGGTGCCACACTGCCAGTCACGGCCAATGGCATCCTTCAACGTGTACTCGAACTTTGGACCGTAGAACGCGCCCTCACCCGGCAAAATCCCGGTTTTGATGCGCCCGCCCGATTGCTCTTCGATGGTCTTCAACACATCCGACATCACGCTTTCAGCGCGATCCCACAGATCGTCGGAACCAACGCGCTTTTCAGGACGGGTGGAGAGCTTCACCACCACTTCCTTGAAGCCGAAGTCTTCGTAAACCGACAGGATCAGATCGTTGATCCGCAGGCATTCCGCCGCCATCTGCTCTTCGGTACAGAACACATGCGCATCGTCTTGCGTAAAGCCGCGCACGCGCATCAACCCGTGCAAAGCGCCTGACGCTTCATAGCGATGCACAAGGCCAAATTCCGCAAGGCGAACAGGCAATTCGCGGTAAGACTTCAACCCATGCTTGAATATCTGCACATGGCCAGGGCAGTTCATCGGCTTCAGCGCAAACACGCGGTTGTCGGCTTCCTTGTCTTCAGGATGGGTGAAGGCATAGGCCGATTTCACGGCGAACATGTTTTCCTGATACCAGCCCCAGTGGCCGGAGGTTTCCCACAGCGAGGAATCCAGCACCTGCGGCGCATTGACCTCCTGATAGGTGCCAGAGAGACGGCGGCGCATATAGGCCGTCAAGGTCTGGAACATTTTCCAGCCCTTGCCATGCCAGAACACAACGCCCGGACCTTCTTCCTGAAAATGGAACAGGTCCATTTCGCGGCCCAGCTTGCGGTGGTCGCGCTTTTCGGCTTCCGCGAGGATGTGCAGGTAGTTGTCGAGCTGCTCCTGCTCGGCAAAGGCCGTGCCGTAAATACGCGTCAGCATCGGGTTGTTGCTGTCACCGCGCCAATAGGCACCGGCCACCTTCATCAGCTTGAAAGCAGTGCCGATCTGACCCGTGGAGGCCATATGCGGACCACGGCAAAGGTCAAACCAATCGCCCTGATAATAGATCTTGAGATCCTGATCTTCCGGGATCGCATCGACCAGCTCAACCTTATACTTTTCGCCCTTGGCAGCAAAAACCTCACGCGCCTTGTTGCGCGGCCAAACCTCTTTGGTGAAAGGCTTGTTGCGCTGGATGATTTCCTTCATCCGCTTTTCAATCTTCGGCAGATCTTCAGGCGTAAAGGGTTCAGCCTTGGCAAAGTCGTAGTAGAAGCCGTTTTCAATCACCGGACCAATGGTCACCTGCGTGCCGGGCCACAGCTCCTGCACGGCTTCGGCCATAACGTGGGCTGCATCGTGGCGGATCAGCTCAAGCGCCCGTGGATCGGTGCGAGTCACGATCTCGATCTTGCCGTCGGTCACCGGATCAGAAAGGTCGCGCACCTCGCCATCAATGGCAATGGCAACCGCTTTCTTGACCAGTGATTTGGAGATGGATTCGGCTACATCACGACCGGTTGCGCCAGCTTCATAAGTGCGCACAGAACCATCTGGAAATGTAAGGGAAATGGGGTTTGACATGCAAAATCTCCTGATCCAGTCCCGCCAACCAATGCGGGTGGTGCAAAAAGGCCGATTCCTGATCGGCAACAAACGTGGGCTGAATAAGCTGAAACGGTGACAGAGTAAAGAATGCCACCGAAAAACGCTCTCGATATATTGGCGGTCTTGGCGTCTTTTCCCTTGATCGTTAGGGGTAGAGACTTCACACTGGCTCGATTACTCCTCAAACTGATAGAATGCTTTGCAATGGCCCATTCGCTTTCCTCCAGTGTTCAAACCCCTGCCATTTCCAACCGCCCGAACCTCGATACGGACCCGATCTGGCAGGCCAAAGTCGATCTGGCCGCCTGTTTTCGCATGGCGGCGCGCTATGGTCTTGAGGAAGGAATTTGCAATCATTTTTCCGCCGTCGTGCCGGGCCATGACGATCTTTTCATCGTCAACCCCTATGGCTATGCCTTCAAGGAACTGACGGCCTCGAAACTTCTGATTTGCGATTTTGAGGGCAATGTCATCGAAGGTGCCGGACAGCCGGAGGCAACCGCCTTCTATATTCATGCCCGCCTGCACAAGCTGGTTCCGCGTGCCAAGGCCGCATTTCACACCCACATGCCCTATGCAACGGCGCTCTCCATGACAGAGGGCGATCCGCTGATCTTTGCCGGACAGACAGCCCTCAAATTCTACGGGCGTGTCGCTGTCGATGACCATTATAACGGTCTGGCGCTGGATGAGCGCGAAGGCGACCGCATTGCTGCATCGGTTGGGGATGCCGATATCCTCTTCATGAAGCATCACGGGGTGATGGTGCTTGCGCCCAATATCGCCGAAGCGTGGGATGACCTCTATTATCTGGAACGGGCCTGTCAGGTGCAATGCCTTGCGCTTTCGACCGGGCGCGAAGTTCGCCCGGTGTCCGCCGAAATTGCCAGCGCCGCCGCCCGACAGATGCGGGAAGGAGATCCGGAATCAGCCCGCCTCCATCTTGCCGCCGTTCGGCGCTCGCTGGATCTTGAGGAACCGATTTATCGGACCTGAGGTGTCGCAAAGCTGATTTTGTGGGGCTTAAACATCATTCTTCTGCTTTTGCCCCACGGCAAAATAGCGCCATGGGGTCCACCACAGATAGCGCTTTTCCAGCACCTCCGGCACGGCATCCACGCCCCACGTGCCGCCGGGGCCGCAGCGACTGACGCGAAACAGCGTGAGCCAGCCGCCCGCCCATAAGCCATGGCGGGCAATGGCCTCATAGCCATATTCCGAACAGGTGGGCATATGGCGGCAATGGCTGCCGACAAGGCTGGAAAGCGTCAGTTGATAGAGGCGGATCAGCCCCATGCCGAGCAATCGATCCGGCGTTTTTCGAAAGGGTCCATGATAATTGCGGCCACGGTGGCGCGGCTTTTCATCCTCATCATCAACCTCGCAAAACTGGCACATGGATTAACCCGCCAAAGCCTGATTGCGCGCTTCAATCTGGTCCAGACAATCGCACACGGCTTCAAAAGTCAGCATGGTCGAGGCATGGCGGGCTTTGTAATCGCGCACCGGCAGGAGATAGCGCATATCTTCAAAGCGCCCGGACGGTCCCTCGCCATCCTCTTTCAGCATGGCCAGCATATCGGCCCGCGCCTGCCGCAACTCCTCAAAGCTCGCACCCACCACATGCCGGGCCATGATGGAGGCCGAGGCTTGGCCCAGAGCGCAGGCGCGCAATTCGTGGGAAAAATCGGTGACACGACCGTTTTCTGTTTTGAGATAAACCGTCAGGCGTGATCCGCAAAGTTTGGAGTGTTTTTCGGCACTTGCATCGGCATTGTCCAGTTTGCCAACGCGCGCAATATTTCCGGCAAATTCGAGAATTTTGTTATTATAAACATCGTCCATCGCCAAACTTTGCTCCTAAACCCTGCTGAGACGCAAAACCAAACCTGTCGGATTGTCCTCATTTGCGCAACACTGTGTCGCATCCCAGTCCATAACCAGATGTTCATGTGTGTTTATATAACATGGCGGACTGTGATCCAGAATATCAAACCTCGCGTAATAAGCTGCATAGCCAAGGATTGGACTTGCCAAAAAGGTAAGAATTACCCATTTAAGGCTCGTTAAGTCGAGAAGGGTTTCCTCCAGGGCACCTGAGCAGGAGAGAACGGCATGGATGCCACTGTGAAAAAATTGACGCCGGAAGCGGCTCGCCCAAGCCGGGCAGAAGCCGAAGATGCTGTAAGAACCCTTCTGCGCTGGGCCGGAGAGGATATAACGCGCGAAGGTCTGCTGGATACGCCAAAGCGCGTGGCCAAGGCCTATGCCGAACTTTTCTCTGGCTATCAAATCAGTGTGGAAGACGCGCTCGGCACAACCTTTGAAGAGGTTGGCGGTTATAACGACATTGTGCTGGTGCGCGATATTCCGTTTTTCTCCCATTGCGAACACCATATGCTGCCGGTGATTGGCAAGGCCCATGTGGCCTATCTGCCCGCAGGCCGCGTGCTGGGCCTGTCCAAGATTGCCCGCGTGGTGGATATTTTTGCCCGCCGCCTGCAAACGCAGGAAACCATGACGGCGCAGATTGCCGATGCCATTGACACCAACCTCAAGCCCCGTGGCGTGGCTGTGATGGTGGATGCCGAACATATGTGCATGGCCATGCGGGGTATTCAGAAGTCTGGTTCCACCACACTCACCACAACCTTCACCGGCGAGTTCAAAGACAATCCGGCAGAACAGGTGCGCTTCATGACCATGGTGCGCAGCCGATAAGCCGGTTGCCGATTTCATCGGTTGATGTAATACAAGAACACGCGCTTGCAAAAGCGCGTGTTTCTTTTTGCGGATAAAACATATGATCGAATTTGCCTCGCCCTCTGCCGATAAATCCATCCTTGAAGACAAGGGTCTGTTGACGCCGAAGTTTGACGCGCACGGTCTGGTAACTGCCGTGGTCACAGACCACCGCGATGGCGAATTGCTGATGGTGGCGCATATGAACGCCGAGGCACTGGCGCTGACCATCGAGACCAACCTTGCCCATTATTACAGCCGCTCGCGCAAGGCGCTTTGGAAAAAGGGCGAAAGCTCCGGCAATATGCAGCGGGTGAAGGAAATTCGGGTGGATTGCGATCAGGACGCCATCTGGCTCAAGGTTGAGGTCACGGGCGTGGATGCCACCTGCCACACGGGGCGCAGATCGTGTTTTTATCGCACAGTTCATATGGAAAATGGTCAGGCTCAAATGACAATCACGGACGATCACCGTCATTTTGATCCAAATGTGGTTTACGCAAACCCACAAAAATAAATGGAATTGTCAAAGCTTTGGTAAGCTCTTGCGCCCAGACTGTTTCGATATATGTCGCGCCGAGGAGGGCCGAAGCATATGCTGAACTGGAATTTGAAAGGGCAGCTTGCGGCCAAACCAGCAAAAAATGCCGGAAAGGCAGGCCAGACTGACATGATTGTGGCAGAGCCACCGGCCCAGAAAGCTAAAATCGCCCTGGCGCTGGGTGGAGGGGCCGCACGCGGCTGGGCGCATATTGGCGTGTTGCGCGCTCTTGATGAAGCCGGAATTGAAATCGGCATGGTGGCAGGCACATCCATTGGCGCTCTGGTGGGCGGCTGTTATCTGGCGGGCAAACTGGATGAACTGGAGCAATTCGCTCGCTCGCTGACAGTGCGCCGCATTGCCGCCCTTCTCGATCTCACCATTGGCGGCAGCGGCATTCTGGGCGGTATGCGGCTGACCAAACGCATGCAGGAGCATATTCAAGGTCTCTCCATTGAAGACCTGCCCAAGCCTTTCGTGGCTGTGGCATCGGAACTGCACACAGGCCATGAAGTGTGGATTGATGGCGGCAATCTGATAACGGCACTGCGGGCTTCCTACGCCCTCCCCGGTATTTTCGAGCCGGTTCGCAGCGAAAACCGCACATTGGTGGATGGCGCTTTGGTTAACCCTGTGCCGGTTTCGGTCTGCCGTGCTTATGAGCAACCGCTCGTGGTGGCCGTGGACCTGCATTACGACCTCTACGGCCGCTCGGCCGTGGTGCGCCATAAAGTTGGTCCAATTGGCCCGGACGTGCCCCTCAAAACACCGACCAATCGGCTGGGCCTGACCGGTGTTATGGTACAGTCTTACAATATCATTCAGGATCGCATTTCCCGCGCTCGCCTCGCTGGCGACCCACCGGATCTGGCCATTCATCCCCGCGTCAACAACATTGGCCTGTCGGAATTCCACCGTGCCAGCGAGTCAATCGATTATGGCTATCAGGAAGCCCAGGCGCGCATTGCCGACATCCGCCGGATGCAGGATGCCTTTAGCCGTTGAGCATTGCTCAACATCAAGAGCCCATCCGTTTCAACGAAACCGGACAGGCTCTCGCTTTGACAGGAATAGTCTTGCGGGACATTTACCCGGCGATATAGGCCTTGATATGTTCGGCTTCCAGCTCCACCTCGCGGATGCGCTGCTTGACAACGTCACCAATCGACACAATGCCAATCAGCTTGCCAGCATTTTCCACCGGAACGTGACGGAAGCGCTTGCTGCTCATCATTTCCATCAACTGGTTGACGGTTGTGTCTTCGGTGCAGCGAAAAACATTGGCGGTCATCAGTTTGGACACCGGCAAATCCATGGCTTCCGGCCCCAGACGGCCAATGGCCGTTGCCAGATCACGCTCGGTGAAAATACCGACGATGCGGTTTTCCATCC
>CAJYRE010000352.1 GCA_913776675.1 Rhizobiaceae bacterium | reverse complement strand
ACTTGCATATTCATATGCACTCCTCCCAAAACATCAAAATGACACACCCCCAATTTCAGAACAGGTTTCGCCTCCCCGCGAGATAACCCGTCCTGCAAAAAAAGCCTGCGACGTTGGAACATCGCAGGCTTTGTATTTTTACTTCTTTTTGTAAGCACCCAGACCAGGACGGTAGGACTTGTCGTCCAGGAACTGTTTCAGGCCTTCATCACGACCACGGGTCTTATCCAGCAACAGCATTTGCTCCAGCTTGGCGTAGATGTAATCGTCAGCCAGATCCCAAGGCATGTTGCGCACCCGCTTGAACGTATCCTTGGCGGCCTTCATGGTAACAGGATTCTTCTCCAGCAGGCTTGCGCACAGTTTACGCACACGGGCTTCCAACTGCTCAAGCGGCACAGATTCATTCACCAGCCCCATATCGCGGGCCTTTTGGCCACCGAAGGGCTCGCCCGTCATGATGTAATAAAGCGAATCACGGTGATTCATCACTTCGGCCACAGCGCGGGTCACATTGCCGCCGGGCAGAATGCCCCAGTTGATTTCCGAGAGGCCGAACGTCGCTTCATCCGCCGCAATGGCCAAATCGCAAGCCACCAGCGGATTAAAAGCGCCCCCGAAGCACCAGCCGTTGACCATGGCAATGGTTGGCTTTTCGAAATAGGTCAAGCGCTGCCACCAGGCACCAGACTGACGGCGGCTTTTCAGCGTTGCTTCGCGCGGCTTGTCATCGTTGTCGCGGAAATATTGCTGCAAATCCATGCCCGCCGACCAAGACGTGCCAGCGCCACGCAGCACCAGAACGCCGCAACGATCATCGCCTTCAAGCTCGTCCAGAACTTCGAGCATGCGCTTGTTCAGGGCTGGGTTCATGGCATTGCGCTTTTCAGGGCGGTTGAAAGTTACAAATGCAATTCCGTCATCAAACTCAACCAGAACCGGATTTGCGGTATTCGTTTCAGCCTGTGTCATGTTTTTCTCCTTATTCCGCTCGATTTCCCGCAGCGACAATTTCACAATATTGAATGGTTATAACTCTGGCGCAGAATGTGCTTCAGCACTTTCCCGGATGCCGTCCGCGGCAATGTTTCAACAAAGATGATCTTCTTTGGCCGCTTGAACCCGGACAGGCGCTCAACGCAATAAGCATGCACGTGTTCTTCAGCCAGATCCGGATCGGATGGGACAATCAGAGCCAGACCAACCTCACCCCATTCCGGATGCGCAACACCAATAACGGTGACATCAGCAACGCCCGGATGTTCGGCAATAGCAGATTCCACCTCTGCCGGATAAACATTCTCGCCACCGCTGATGTACATATCCTTCAGACGATCCGCGAGATAAATGACCCCATCCTGCCGACGCGCCAGATCGCCCGTTCGGTACCAGCCATCCTCCACCAGGGCTGCCGCCGTCAGGTCAGGCTTGTTCCAATAACCCGGCGTTACAGTGGGGCCACGCACCCAGATTTCACCCACATCGCCCTCTTCCACGTCCTGTCCTGCGGAATCAACAATCCGCATTTCCAGGAAGGGAGCCGGAAAACCGATGCTTCCCGGATGGTTGGCAATCTGCACAGGATCAAGCGGCATATGGCAGGTTGTTCCCGCCTCGCTCATGCCATAACCATTGACCAGCGGAATACCATCTTCCAGAAAACGCTCGATCAGCACAGGTGGCAGGGGTGCCCCACCAATCATAATTGCCTTCAAGGCCTTCATGGCCGATGGATTCCAGCCATTGCTGGCCCGAAGCGCGGCGGCGATTTGCGGCACACCGCAATAATGTGTCACACCAATACTGGCATCAGACATGATGCCCAATGTTCGATCAGGCTGAAAACGGTCTGAAATCACCAGCCGCGCGCCCATCAACATGGATGTTCTGGCTAGCGCCACCAAGCCAATCGTGTGAAAAAACGGCAAATCGCACAGAACAACCGAGTCTGGCGAAACATCACACACAAAACAAAAATTCAGGGCCGAGAAATAAAGATTGCGCGCACTGAGCATCACACCCTTTGGCACACCTGTGGTGCCAGATGTGTAAAGCATCACGCAAATCGTCTCAGTTCCTCCGTAACAAGGCACAACTTCACTGTAGGACCGGCTGCGCGAATCCAGCCCTGCACCCCCTTCAACCGGCAAGGTTTGCAAGTCCGGGCGCAGTTGAAGCTGTGCTGCAAATTCATCCTCGTAAATCACCAGGGATGGCGCGCAATCATCGAGGATCGACCCGATTTCAACCTGATTGAGACGCCAGTTCAGGGGAACAAAAATCATGCCAACGCGCTGACAGGCGTAACATGTTGCCAATTGCACAGCGGAATTGCGACCCAAGAAAGCAATGCGCGGTGATTCTGCCCCACCCGTGACCTCGTCCAGCAAAAGACTGGCGATGCGGCCAACCAAGGCATCAAACGCACGATAGGTGAAGGATTGCCCCGTCTTGACATCCAAAACTGCGGGACGGTCCGGCCCCATCTTGGCGCGAAAACGGACCGGATCTTCGGATTCCATTCCGATAAACGAGCGCGTGTCGCGCGTCAGCGCGGCTGTAGTGTTCGTCATCTTTTCCTCCCGGATCGCCTCTCCAAGACGATCATTTAGTATGTAATACATATTATCAATTCTTTTGTCTCGCACAAGCAGAATCTCGCATGTAAAAAGAACATCACACGAAAATGAGTGACAGAATCGGATTGCCCCATGACCACCTTTCATGCTCCGGAGGAATACAGCCCCTCTTCCGCCCTCAATGCATCCACATCCGGTGTGAAACTGGGGAGCCTTCAGGAGATTCTCGGATTTCACCTGCGATTGGCCAATGTGGCCGTCTTTCAGGACTACCAGGCCACCATGGCGGGCCTTGCTCTGACACCAAAGCAATTTGCTGTGCTGGAACTGATTGAGGAAAATCCGGGGGCCAGTCAGATTGACATCGCCAACTGCCTGCGTATGGACAAGGCATCCATGATGGCTCTGGTCAACAAACTGGAAGCGCGCCATGCCATTGAGCGTCGGCCAAGCGCTGTCGATCGACGCCGTCAGGAGTTGTTCATTACAGAAGAAGGTGTCGTTCTGGCAAACAAAGCCAAAACATTGCGTTCAGCCCATGAAGCCCGCTTCAAAGAAAGGTTTTCACCAGAGGAACTTGCCGATCTGGTATCCTATCTGCAACGCATCTATGCCACCCGCACAACGCCGACCCTTCAGGAAGACGATGCGGACTAAAGCATGTCGCGTTTTATTGTCCTCACGAAAACGATAACGTACATGCGACAAAATAAGAGCGAAAACCTGTCGCAGCAAATAGGCTTCATTGCGACAGGCTTGAGACTCTCTTGGCTTCAGGAGCCGCAATCAATCATGCAATGGCTTCTTTGCGCTCCTGACGCATTTCATTTGTCATAAGATAGAGCGAAGCCGCTAGAATGAGCAGCGCGCCGAACCACAACATACCGCTTGGCGCATAGCCAAAGACCGTCCAGCCAGCGATAACATTCAGTGGCAACTTTAAATCATCGAAGGGCTGCACATAGGTGGCATCGGCAGTATCGTAAGCCAGTGTCAGCCAAAATTGGCCAATTGCGGTTAAAAACCCAGCAGCAACAAGCAAAAGCAGGCTTAATCCATCAGGCACCGCAAAGCCAGACACGCCCGCAAGCCCGGCATTGATGGGAGTTAGCAAAACCAGAAGCCAGACCGTGATGGTTTCTGGGCGCTCGAAAGCGGTGAGGTTTTTCATCATCAAGGATGATGCGCCCCAGAGAATGGCCGACAGGATTGGCAACAGCGCCGCAACCGTAAAGCTCTCCGACCACGGCTCCAAAATCAGCATGGCACCGCAAAAACCAACGGCTGTTGCAAGCCAACGCCGCGCGCCCACCTTTTCGCCCAAAAACAATCGCGCGCCCAGAATGATAAAGAACGGAGAAGTCATCACCAGCGCAATTGCCTGCCAAATCGGCACGCTCGCCAAACCAGTGATCCATGCCTGCACACCAAGGGCCGCCAGCAACACCCGCACGACATGGCGAAAGGGAAAACTGGTTTTCAGCGAGGCGATACCGAGCTTGCGCAAGAGCGGCAACGAAAACACAAGCGCAAAGCCATATTGCCAAAAAGCGGTGGAGGCGGAGGGAAAGGCCAGCTTCATCGCCAGCCACTGGGTTAAAACATTTAAAAATGCAAATGAGATGCCCGCAAGCACCATATAAGCGGCTCCCATCACCGCGCGGGAGCGCAATAGTGTAAAATAGCTCTGACTCATGCCTTTTCTTTCACCATAAGGACATCATAAATCAGGGCAAGATCAAACAGGTGCTTTGCCGCAGATCGACCTGCTACGGCGACCAAACGGAAAACAGCATCTATTTTTCATTCTCTTTCATCCGGACTATACCGTCGGCTCCGGCTTCTCACCGGATCTGCTGACCTTCCCAATGCCAATCAGGAAGCGCTCGCGGGCTCCGGGCTTTCACCCGATACCGCCGGTGGGGAATTGCACCCCGCCCTGAGAATGAAGTGACCATACGGCATATTTTTGCAAAGCGGAACAGGCGATGACAAGACACACTGTTCGCCGAGACGCGAGCAAACCTATGTCCATAAAAAACCCGGCACATGGCCGGGGTTTTTATCTTTGTCAAACACACCGAAAGCGGTGCGAGAATTAGCTGTTAACAGCGTCCTTCAGGCCCTTGCCAGCCGTGAACTTCGGCACGTTACGGGCTGGAATATCAACTTCAGCGCCGGTCGAAGGATTGCGGCCCTTCGAAGCTTCACGATGAGAAACGGTGAAGGCACCAAAGCCTGCGAGGCGAACATCGCCACCGTTTTTCAGTTCAGCCTGAACCGTGTCGAAAACGGCATCAACGGCCGATGCGGCGTCAGCCTTGGTGAGGCCAGCCTTTTCAGCGACTGCGGATACGAGTTCGGTCTTATTCATGTTTCCAACCTTTCTGTATGGCATGAAACGAGTCAAAAACTGCAAGTCGGGCGACAATACTCATGCCCATGCCCGTCGCAAGCCAAAAGCACCGCAATCGCCTGAAAAACAAGGCTTGAGGCAATGTTTGCACAAAAAAGGCTGGCAAAAATGCCAGCCTTTTTCAATTTTCAGTCGAATTACGACAACATCGTGGCAAAAGCGGCTTAGTGAGCCACGGTAGCGCCGGATTCATCCGCAGCTTCAACCGTGCCAACGGCAGGCGTTTCGACGGTGCCATCCCACTCGATGTGTTCAGGGACGCGCAACAGAGCGTGCTGAATCACCTCGCCCATTCTGGACACAGGCACGATCTCAAGACCGTTCTTCACATTGTCCGGAATATCCGCCAGATCCTTGGCGTTTTCTTCTGGAATGAGAACCTTCTTGATGCCGCCACGCAGCGCTGCCAGCAGCTTTTCCTTCAGGCCACCAATTGGCAGAACCCGGCCGCGCAGAGTGATTTCCCCGGTCATTGCCACGTCTTTGTTGACGGGAATGCCCGTCATCACAGATACAATGGCCGTCGCCATAGCCACACCAGCGGATGGACCATCCTTCGGGGTCGCCCCTTCCGGCACGTGAACGTGAATATCCGACTTGTCGAAACGCGGAGGCTCGATGCCGAAATCAACCGCCCGGGAGCGCACATAGGATGCCGCCGCCGAGATAGATTCCTTCATCACTTCCTTCAGGTTGCCCGTCACCGTCATCCGGCCCTTGCCAGGCATCATTACGCCTTCGATGGTCAGCAACTCGCCGCCGACTTCGGTCCATGCCAAACCTGTGACAATACCCACCTGATCTTCGCCCTGCGCTTCGCCATGGCGATAGCGTGGCACACCCAGATAATCATTGATATTGGCAGCCGTGACAGACACGGACGTGCTTTTACCCTTGATAATCTCGGTAACAGCCTTGCGGGCCACTTTCATCAATTCCCGCTCGAGGCTTCTGACGCCTGCTTCGCGGGTATATTGCTGAATGATCGCCACAATCGCATCATCACTGAGAATGAATTCTTCGGGCCGCAAGGCATGCTCCTTGATGGCCTTTGGCAACAGATGGCGCTTGGCAATCTGCAACTTTTCATCCTCGGTATAGCCAGCAATCCGAATGATTTCCATGCGGTCCATCAACGGACCCGGAATGTTCAACGTATTGGCTGTGGTAATGAACATCACGTTGGAAAGATCGTACTCGACCTCCAGGTAATGGTCCATGAATGTTGCATTCTGTTCCGGATCCAACACTTCCAGCATGGCTGATGACGGATCACCGCGGAAATCCTGCCCCATCTTGTCGATTTCATCGAGCAAGAACAGGGGATTGGATTTCTTGGCTTTCTTCATCGACTGCACGACCTTGCCCGGCATGGAGCCGATATAAGTGCGGCGATGGCCACGGATTTCGGCCTCATCACGCACACCGCCCAAGGCCATACGGACATATTCACGCCCGGTGGCTTTGGCGATGGAGCGCGCCAGCGAGGTTTTACCCACACCCGGAGGGCCAACCAGGCAAAGGATTGGTCCCTTCAGCTTGGTGTGACGCGCCTGGACCGCCAGATACTCAATAATGCGCTCCTTGACCTTATCCAGACCAAAGTGATCTTCATCCAGCAGCTTTTCCGCTGCATTCAGATCAATGCGCACTTTTGATTTCTTGCCCCAAGGCAGACTCAGCAGCCAATCCAGATAGTTGCGCACCACGGTGGCTTCCGCAGACATCGGGCTCATATGCTTGAGTTTTTTCAACTCTGCTTCGGCCTTGTCCTTGGCTTCCTTGGTCAACTTGGTCTTGGAGATACGGTCCTCCAGTTCGGCCATCTCGTCACGGCCTTCTTCGCCGTCACCAAGCTCCTTCTGGATCGCCTTCATCTGCTCATTCAGATAGTATTCGCGCTGGGTCTTTTCCATCTGGCGCTTGACGCGCGAGCGGATACGCTTCTCCACCTGCAGAACGGAAATCTCGCCTTCCATGAAGCCGAGAGCCTTTTCCAGACGCTGCTTCACGCTTACCGTCTCAAGCATTTCCTGCTTTTCGGTAATCTTGATGGAGAGATGCGATGCGACCGTATCTGCGAGTTTCGAGTAATCGTCAATTTGTCCAGCAGCACCAACGACTTCCGGGGAAATCTTCTTGTTGAGCTTTACGTAGCTCTCGAATTCGGACACCACAGAGCGCGACAGAGCTTCGATTTCGACAGGATCTTCATCCGGTTCGCTCAGGATTGATGCCGTCGCTTCGTAGAAGTCTTCTCGGCCAGTGTATTCGTCGATCTTGGCGCGGCCCTTGCCCTCGACCAGAACCTTGACGGTGCCGTCGGGCAGCTTCAGCAACTGCAGAACGTTCGCCACTGTGCCGACCTTATGAATGGCCGATGGATCGGGATCATCGTCGCTGGCGTTGATCTGGGTCACAAGCATGATCTGCCTGTCGGAGCCCATGACTTCCTCGAGCGCACGGATAGACTTTTCGCGTCCGACGAAGAGTGGAACGATCATATGCGGGAAAACGACAATGTCGCGCAGAGGGGGTACGGGATAGGTAAAGCCAGATG